>JASLBS010000029.1 GCA_030146405.1 Arthrobacter sp. | reverse complement strand
GCCCACGATGATCGCGATTCCGAGGCCCCACTCCCTCAACCAGGTGGCGCGTGTCCTGCCGGCGAGGACCATGCAGACGGCCATGGTCACCGCAGAGACGAGAACGGACAGGATGTGGACGGGTGTCTTGCCGAGTTCGGCGATGCCGAGGCTCGCGAAAGCGCCGATCAAGGCCGCCGCGGGGACGATCGCCATCAGCGCCGGATTGACCCGACGGAGCTTCGTGTCCCCTCTGCGCAGGACCGGGGTCATGATCAGTGTGGCCACCATCCACCCGGCCCCGGACAGGCTCATGGCCGCGAATGCGACGACGAAGACCGCCTGCGTGTAGTCGGCACTCCCGAGCGTCGCGTCCATGGTGCCCGCGGCGAGGCTCGCGGACGCCGTCTCGGTGGCGGCGGAGCCCACGAGACCCACCCGCACGAGGACGGCCGGTGTGCCGAAGAGTGCCAGGAGTGCCACGCACACGAGCACCACGGCCAGGGACGGCCCGATCGCGGCGACGGCACCTGCGCGGAAGGAGGTCCGCAGCTCGTCCGGGGAGATACCCGCTGCCGGCCCCGCCTTCGCCGCGGCCTTCATATAGACGAGGGATTGGACGATGATGGCCCCGAAAACCCCGATGGCGAGGATCCAGAGGACGGGTAAGTTGGCGATTGCAAGGATGTCCGTGGACAGTCCCTCGGGAGTCAGTGCAGTTTCCATGAGAACTCCGGTCGGCAGGGCGGGTGGGGTCGGTCGGTCGGTCGGATCGTCGGTCAATTGGTTGTCGTGTCGGCAGGGAGAGTGCCGACACCGTCGAGCTGTTGGAGGGTAGCCACGAGCGCGCGCACGCCGACGGCGATGTCCTCCGTACTGCTGAACTCCTCGGGGCAATGGCTCTTGCCGTTCTTGGAGGGAATGAAGATCATGCCCATCGGTGCGAGGGAGGCCATGTGCACGGCGTCGTGGGTCGCGCCGCTGGGGATCGGCATCCACGGCAGCCCGAGGGTATCGGCGGCGGCGGCGGCCACGTCCTGCACGCCGCGGTCCGCCCGGACCACCTCGTTGTCGGTGGACCACTCGAAACCGACGTCGACGCCGTGGTCAGTCGCCTTCGCCGCGATCTCGGCGGTGAGGCGGCCCTTGACGCCGGAGAGCCAGGAGGAGTCGACGCTACGGACCTCGCTGTACATGCGGACGAGGGACGGCACCACGTTCGGCGAGCGGGATTCGGATTCCACGCGGGTCGACGTCGC
The DNA here is from genome assembly GCA_030146405.1 of Arthrobacter sp. Taxonomy (GTDB): domain Bacteria; phylum Actinomycetota; class Actinomycetes; order Actinomycetales; family Micrococcaceae; genus Arthrobacter_D. Next base: position 7,342 of record JASLBS010000029.1, on the reverse strand, counting down.
GACGCCGTGCGTAGGGGCACCACACCCCTCGGCGCGCACGGCCAGGACAGCCTCGGCGGCGGCGATCATCGCGTCCCGGCGGTCCTCCATCGACGTCGTGCCCGCATGGTCCGCGGATCCGGCGAAGGTGGCGATGAAGCGCTCGATGCCGGTGATGGCGGTGACGATGCCGAGCGGCAACCCCCGCTTCTCCAGGGTGGGACCCTGTTCGATGTGCAGTTCGACGAAGGCGTGCAGCGGTTCCCTCGCCCAGGGCACGTCGGTGAGCATCGATGGATCCAGGCCGAAATCCGTATAGGCCTGCCCGAGGCGGACACCACGGTAGTCCCGCCGCTCGAGGTCCTCACGCGTCATCTCCTGCGCGGCGGAGCGGCTTCCCAGGCAACTCAGGCCGAAGACGTTCGATTCCTCCCCGAGGAAGTCGACCACCAGCAGATCCCGCTGGAGTTGCGTCCCGGCTTCCTGCAGCAGGCGGGCGGCCTCGATGGATCCGAGTACACCGACGATCCCGTCGAAACGTCCACCACCGTCGACCGTGTCCGTATGCGATCCCGTGACGAGGGCAGGCGCCGAGCGATCACGACCGGCCAGGCGGCCCACTATGTTCCCCGCCGCGTCGATCTGGACCTCGAGCCCGGCCTCGCGCATTCGGGCCGCGGTCCATTCCCGCGACGCGCGGTACGGCTCACTGAACACCTCACGGGTCCAGCCGGGACGATCATCGTCGCGGAAGGCGGAGAGCTCGGCCACTCCTGAGCCGAGCCGGTCGGACGTCTCGAGCGAGCTGGCCTGGGACATGGGTATCAGTCCTCCGTGCAATCGTTTGCGTGTTACGCCGCAGAAGCATCCGCCGCGGAAGTATGGTGTACATCACACTACGGGGGGCCGGTTTCGTCAATGTTTCCTCGTTGTGAAAACCTCGTGATCCGGCGTACCAGCGCAAACCTTTGCGTGACACACGGTCAGGGCAGCGCACAGGGCCAGGGCAGCCCTAGACTCGGGGCAATGAAGAATGATCCCGGCGCGCGGTTGCCACGCGTACGCCCCGTCACCCTGGCGACCGTCGCGCGCCACGCGCAGGTGCACGTCTCCACGGCGTCGCGCGCCCTGAGTGACAACCCTTCCGGCATCGGTGCTGACACCGTGCGGCGCGTCCGCGAGCTCGCGGGCGTCCTCGGATACCGGCGTGACGTCGGAGCGGCAGGCCTCCGGACCGGAAGCTCGCGGCTGATCGGAGTGCTGGTACCCCGACTCACGGATCTCGTGCTCGCTACCATCTACGAGAGCATCGATGCCGGTGCCAGCGCTGCCGGTTACGGAACCGTCGTCGCGAACACCCTGGACGACCCCGAGCACCGCCGGGCGCGCCTGGACGCGATGCTTTCGCGAAGGATCGACGGTGTCATCATCGGCGACTCGCACGTCGGTGACACCGCGGCTCATGAGCTGCGGACCAGGGGCGTTCCCTACGTCCTCGTCATGCGGACACTCGAGGGCCACCCCTCCGTCTCGACGGATGACTACCGAGGTGGCCAGCTCGCAGCCGAACACCTCTTGAACATCGGGCACCGGAGGGTCGGCGTCATTGCCGGTGATCAGCTCGCGAGTACGGGACGGGAGCGGACCCTCGGGTTCCGTAGGGCATTCGAGGCTGCAGGCTATCCGGTGTCCGAATCCTTCGTGATGGACTCGGCATTCACCACGCAGTCGGGCATGCTTGCGGCTGAGCGCCTGATGAGACTTCCCGACCCGCCCACCGCCGTGTTCGCCGTCCATGACGTACTGGCGCTGGGTGCGATGGGTGCCATCCGTGATGCGGGGAAAGAGTTGGGCAGCGGCGTGGCACTGGTCGGATACAACGACCTCGATTTCGCGGCCACCCTTCCGGTTCCCCTGACCTCGGTGCGGTCAGATCTTCAGGCGATGGGACGTCTGAGCGTCGAGGCGTTGTTGGGGCAACTCGCGGGAGAGATACCGTCCAGCGTCCTGCTACCTCCGGAGCTCATCGTGCGGGCAACCACGACACCACGGGGGTAGGCCCACGATCCCGTCGCGTCGGTGGTCCTCCTCTCGCCTGGGCAGGAAGCCCTTCGCCATGGAGGGTGCACAGAGTGGGCTACGCGAACGCGAAGACGAATGCCGCCAGCAGGCAGTACGAGACAGGGACGGCGACCACCGGCACGAGCACCGTCCAGCGGGAGGCTCTTGACGGTGACGTCTCGAGAGGTACGGACGACTGGAGCGGGGACGTCACCCGGCCATCGTCAACGGTGCCGGCAAGTTCCCGGTGTTGGAGGTAGGACAGGACCAGCACCACGAGGAAAAGCGCGATGGAAACCGCGGGTGCCGGCAACCCCAGCAGTACCGGCAGTCCCCATCGACCGGCAACAGCGGAACCGACAGCCGTGAGGACCGCGGCAATCAATAACGCACCGAACACCATGGGGTGCCGCACTATCGACGGCAGGAATTTGGGTAAGGCCAGAAGGACCGCCAGGAACAACACCAAGCAGAGTGCCTGGATCACGTTGTACGTAACCGGTTCATCCCGCGCCCAGGAGTTGAGCGCTGCACTTCCCACCAGGAGGGCAAGTGCTTGCGCAGCACACAGCAGCGTGATCCTCCACACACCCGAGTCCGGTTCCGGCTCACCGAGGTCCGCGACCTGCCGGGCGTAGTCGCGGGCGCTGCCGAATCCCTCCTCGGGACTCTCACCCGTCTCGGTGCAGTGGCCCTCGATCTCGGCCAGCCGCTCCCCGATCACCGGGCCCGACTGATCCTGCAACCGCAGTTCGATGACGAAGTCACTGCACCACTTCCGATGCGCTTTCACGAAGGGACGGTCCCACACTTCGGGAAGAACAGGGTGACTCGATTCGATGTTCATGGCGTGATCCTTGAAGAGGTAGAGGTGACGGTCGAATGTTCTTCGGTGTCGGAATCGCCGGCCGCGAGATGCCCGCTGACCCGGGCAGAGAAAGCGCGCCACTGGTCGAGGCCCTGCTCCAACTCGCCGCGGCCGAGGTCGGTGAGGGTGAAGTACTTCCTGCCCGGCCCGCCCTCACCTGTCCGCCAATCGACGGTGACAAGACCGTTCTTCTCGAGCCGCGCGAGCAGCGGGTACAACGTGCCACCCTTGATGTCCCCGAATCCTGCCGCGGCAAGCTCGGTCGCGATCGCGTAGCCATAGGTGGGCGCGTGCGCCACGATGCGGAGTACGCAGATCCCGAGGACACCGCGAAGCCATTCGCTGGGTTCGGTGACGACATTCATGAGTACATAGTCCACCTACTCAGAGAGTCTGTCTAGTGTTCCTGTCGATGACGGCAGAATGCCCTCGATACGAGGAGCCGCTCCCTTCAACAGGTCTCCCACGCGGAAATGGCAGACTGAGCGCATGGTGTCTCACGGGGGATCGGTGACGCTCGGGCAGGCTGCCTGGGCCCTGATGTTCGTCGTCCTGTACGTCGGAACCGCGGCCGGAGTGGTCCTCGGCCTCGGGCTGTCGGGGCTCGTCGACTTCACCCTCGAGGCGGTGCTCCCCGTGGTGCTCGGTGGTGTCACCGTCGCCGCGATGCTCGCCCTCTACGTGCACCTCATCCGGAGGAACTCCCTCAGGGCCTGGGATCTCGGCTTTCGGCGCCTGACACCCCGCATGTTCCACCTCTTCTGGCAGATACCCGTCGCAATCCTCGCAGGTGCCTTCTTCCAGCTTCTCGTCCTCGGCCTCTTGGCCTGGGCCGGCCTGGACCTGGGCTCCGCAGGAGCGAGGGACGATCCCCTGGACGACATCGCCACGCTCCCCACCCCGCTCGTCCTCGTCTGCGTGCTGATCATCGCCGTGCTGACCCCGCTGTGGGAGGAGGTCCTGTTCCGAGGAGCCTTCCTCGAGGGCCTCTCGCGACGCTTCCGCCCCGTGATCGCGATCGTCCTCTCGGCGCTGCTCTTCGCTGCCGTCCACGTGGTCCCTCTGACCTTCGCCTACCTGTTCGCTCTCGGGGTCGCACTGGCACTCCTCCGGCGGTTCCATCGGAACATCTGGGCGCCGATCCTCCTGCACGCGGCGAACAACGCCTTCGTGATCCTCATCGTCCTGACGACCGTCTGAGCGGACACTACGGAAAGGAGCACCCATGGCGGGATCGATGCCGGTGGAGAGTCCGATGGAACCGGGGGAACCCCGCCGACCCGGGCCGGGGGTGACCGAGCCCCCGGTGCTGATGGACCCACGGCGGTGGGGTGGTGTGGTGGGCCTGGTCGGCGGGATGGTGTTCATCACCAGCTACTCCGCTCCCCTCGGCACCGTCATCTCCCTCCTCGCCTGGGTTCTCGGCAGCGCACTGGCCCTCACTGCGGTGGTGCTGCTCTTCATCCGGCCGGTGGCGCTCGGGCCGCTGGTCCGTCCGCGCCCGGTCGCCGTTGTGGTCTACATAACCTGTGTCGCCGGTGAGGTAGTACTCATCGACCTCGGGTCACGGGCGTTGACCGATGCCGGAGCGAGTGAGCTCAGGCCGGCGCTCATCGCCGCCGTCGTGGGCGTGCATTTCCTCCCCTTCGCGTGGGCCTTCGGGGAGCGGATGTTCTACCTGCTCGGAAGTGTCGTGGCAGTGCTCGGTGCCGCGGGTCTGGTGGTGGGCGCCCTCGGCATCGCTCGTGCGGCGGAGGTATCGGCCGTGCTGGTGGGGCTCGCCATGCTGGGCATCATCGTCCTCTATGCGCGCGGCAGGTTCGCTCCCACGTAACGGGATCCATCCCCGCAGTCCCGCCCCTCTAGGCTGGAATCATGTCCACCGTGCCGCCGGCATCCCCGGCTTCTACTCGCCTTCGCGTGCCGGCGTCGCTTCCCGCGGCCTCCGAGCAGGAGACCGACCAGCAGCGTGCCCGCTGGTGGCAGGACGCCGTCATCTACCAGGTGTACCCGCGCTCCTTCGCGGACGGGGACGGCGACGGCGTGGGCGACCTGGCGGGGCTGCTCACCCACCTCCCCTACATCGCGTCCCTGGGCGTGGACGGGCTCTGGATCACGCCCTTCCAGCCCTCACCCCAGGTGGACCAGGGCTACGACGTCAGCGACTACTGCGGCGTCGATCCCCTGTTCGGCACCCTCGAACAGTTCGACGACGTCCTGTCCGCAGCGCACGCTCTCGGCCTGCGGGTCTTCATGGACCTGGCCGCGAACCACTGCTCGGACCAGCACCCCCTGTTCCGAGCCGCCGTCGCCGCAGGCCCCGGTTCCCCGGAACGCGCCCTGTTCCACTTCGAGGACGGGCCCGACGCCGACACCCCGCCGAACAACTGGCAGGGCTCCTTCGGTGGTTCCATGTGGACGCGGGTGGCGCCCGATTCAAAGACCGACCAGCAGTGGTACCTGCACATCTTCGCCTCGGCGCAACCGGACTGGAACTGGCGCAACCCGGCGGTGAGCGACTTCTTCGAGGACGTGCTGCGCTTCTGGTTCGATCGTGGCGTGGACGGCCTCCGCGTGGACGTGGCCCACGGACTGTTCAAGGCCGAAGGGCTGCCCGATACCAAGGACCCGGCAGCCGTGGTCAAGGGGCTCCGCTTCAATCCGCACGTCACGGACCAGGAGGAGCTGCACGGCGTGTACCGGCGGTGGCGCAGCATCGCCGAGTCCTACTCGTCGCCGCGGATCCTCGTGGGTGAGGTGAACCTCGAGCCCCACCGCGCCGCCCGTTTCACCCGGCCCGACGAGCTGCACCAGACCTTCGCCTACGGCTTCGTGAAGCTGGGCTGGGATGCCGCAGCCTGGGCGGCGGCGGGCGCCGCGCTCGACGACGCCCACCGGATCCACGGCGCGACGCCGGCGTGGTCACTGGAGAACCACGACGTGCCCCGCTCCGTCACGCGCTTCGGCGGTGGCGAGCGCGGTGCGCTCCGGGCACGTGCGGGCATGCTCACCATCCTCGGGCTACCCGGCGGCGCCTACCTCTACCAGGGCCAGGAGCTCGGCCTGCCCGAGGTGGACATCCCGCTCGAGGCACGGGTCGATCCGATGTGGAGTCGCGGCGGCGTCTGCCGCGATGGTGCGCGTGTCCCGCTACCGTGGACCGTGTCGGCCAACGGTACGTACGGTTTCTCCCCGGCAAGCACGGTCGAGCCGTGGCTGCCGACGCCGGCGTCCTGGGATGCGTGGTCGATCGAGCGGCAGGCGGACGACGACGCCTCCGCGCTCCGCCTCGTCACCACCGCCCTCGACGTGCGGAAGCGACTGATCCGGGAGGGCGTCCTCTCTCCCGAGGACATCGGTTCCTGGCGCGTCGAGGACGGGAACCTGCTGATCTGCGAGCGCGGCGGGCACTTCCTGGTGGCGGTGGCGATGGGCGAGGAACCGGTCCGCGTCCCCCGCGGGGAGGTGGTCCTGACGTCGTCGCCCCTGACCCCCGAGGGCCTGCTGCCCCCCGATACTGCCGCATGGGTGATGAGGTCCTGATCACCAACGGCTGACGGCGCTCGCCCACCTACCGCAGCACGACGACGAGGCAGGCGGCGCCGCCGAGGAGCACCGTCGCTGCCACGAGCCCCGGAAGCCGGCCGTCGGAGAGAACGATCCTTGCGCTGGTGGCCGTGGTGAGCAATTCGTGCTGCCTCAGGTAGCGGCGGTGCGAGGCGACGAGGAGAGTGACGGCCAGCACGATGCCCGCCCCGGCCGGGAGCAGCGCCCACGGTCCCAGCAGGGCGGGCAGCACCCGGATCCCCACGACGGCGCCGACCACCAGCGCCAGGGCCGTACGGCGCCAGGCGAGCGCCGTCCGTTCGGGTTGCAGGCCGACGTCGAAGGGGCGCGATCCGCGGGCGGCGGGGGCGTCGTCGTCGGGACCACCGACCCCGCTCACGCGAGGACGACCCCGAGGAGGACGAGCACGCCCGCGATGATCACGGCGACGCCGAGCGGGAGCGCCAGGTTCGCGGACGGCAACGGAGTGTCGAGACGCAGCGCACGCTCGGTGCGCATCCAGCCGACCCATGCCTGCACGGGCGTCAGGATGCCCACGACGATCAACAGGATCGACGCGGCGAGACGGAGGCCCGGCTCGAGCCCGAGTCCCAATGTCTCGAGGGCCACTCCGGCGGCGAGCAGTGCCAGCGACGTCCTGATCCAGGCCAGGAAGGTGCGCTCGTTGGCGAGGGAGAAGCGTGCGTCGGGTTCGGAGCCCCGGGAGTAGACGCTCCTCGGGAAGCGGCGGTCGGGACTGCTCATTCCTGCTCCCTCATTGATCCGTCGCGCGGCGTTCTTCCCGCTGCCGGTTGCCCTGGATCCATGCTCGCCTGCCGCCCGCTGTTCTCTCCCACCCTGTCCACTCTTCCACGCGGACATCCGATG
>JASLBS010000198.1 GCA_030146405.1 Arthrobacter sp. | reverse complement strand
GGTGGCGCGTGGTGATCCGGCCGAAGCGCGCGTTCAGCAGTCGGCGGTTGACCCTGGCAGCATTCTCGAAGCCGCTCCGCTCGGCGTCGTTCTCGCCCAGGCCGATGCGGGTGTCCGCCTCGATGAACTTGGTGATCCCACCGGGGGAGAAGAACATGTCCGGAGCCACGGGACGCCCGAAGAACATGTCGTCGTTGGAGTAGAGGAAGTACTCGGACAGACCGGGGATGTGCTGGAGCTGGGCCTCGACCGCCTGCGAGTTGTGCGTGGGCAGGACGGAGGGATCCCTGAAATGCTCGTCCGAGGGTACGAGCGTCACGGACGGGTGGTCGGCGAGCCACGCCGGCCGCTCGGAGTCGGTGGCGATGAAGATCCGGCGGATCCAGGGCGCGAACATGTAGACCGAGCGCAGCGCGTACTTGAGTTCGTTGATCTGGCGGAAGCGGGCTTCGTGGTCGTCGCCCTCGCCCACCACCACGCCCTGCATGCGGGCTGCGCGGGCTGCCTGGAACTCGGGGCTGCTGCCGTCCACCCAGGAGAAGACGAGGTCGATGTCGAAGTCGATGTCCGTGGCATGGTCCGCGAACATGTTGTCGATCGTGGGCCAGGTGAGGCCGTGGCGCTCCACCTTGCCGCGGACCACTTCGGCGGCGGGCAGGGAGCGGCGTGTGAGCGAGTTCTCCACCGGTAGTTCGATGGTGGCTCCCCCGAGTGCCCAGAGCTCGATCTGCACACCCGCGGAGGGCCCGAAGGCGAGTCCTCCGAGGGGTTCGATGCGGGGGCGGAACAGGCGGAAGATCCGCGCCTTGTCACTGCTCGAGAGCTCTCCGTCACTGACCAGGAGGGTGGTGCGGCGTTTCGTGTCCACCGTCCGGGAGTAGAAGGGCTCGTCGCGGCAGGCCTCCACCAGTGCTGTGCGCAGCTTCTCGCGATCGTCCAGGTCCACCGCGATCACGGGCCGCTGGTCGTTGCCGCGGACGAGCAGGAACTCGATGCCTGCCCGGTCGAGGGCGGCGCGGATGAACAGGACGTCCTCCACCATGGCCTGGTGCGGCGTCCGGTCGGAGTTGATCAGGGTGAATCGCCGCTTGACGGTGGTGATGTCCGAGCGTCCCTCGAAGCGGGCCACCGCCGCGCGAGACGCCGATTCCAGGATCTCGGCTTCATTCTCCGGCTCGGGTGCACCGAAATAGATGTCGTGTTGGGCAGCGGTATCTGTAATCGGAACCTCCAGGAGTGGATGTGGACGTTCCCCATGATAGGGCCTGGCGGTCACGGAGGACTGCAGGGAGGCACCTTACTGCCATCGGAGAACCTGGTCCAGTGTCCTGGCCGATGGATTGCCGGGAAGGCTGCCGCTACGGTGTCCTGCGCACGCGGTGGGCCACTTCGGCGCGCCGCAGTTGCACTGCGATGGCCTTCTCGTAGTAGGTGACCAGCTGCTCGCAGAGCACTGGCCATGTACGCCCCTGAACGGAGGCGTGGGCGGCCCTGCCGAAGGCACGGCGCTTGGCGTCGTCGCCGGTGAGATCCGCGACGGCGGCGCGGAGCCCCTCCAGGTCCCCCGGCCGGTAGATCCATCCGGTGCGCGAGGGGTCGACGAGGTCCAGCGGCCCGCCCCGACCGACGGCCACCACCGGCACGCCCGAGGCCATGGCCTCCTGGATGGTCTGGCAGAACGTCTCCGATTCTCCCGGGTGGACGAAGAGATCGAGGGTGGCCACCATGCGTGCGAGGTCCGTCCCGCCCTGGAACCCGGCGAAGTGCGCACGGGGGAGCCGGGCGCGCAGGGTCTCCTTGAGGGGGCCCGATCCGATGATCACCAGGCGGGTCCCGGGCATGGAGTCGAGGATCGCGAGATCCTCCACCTGCTTCTCGGCCGCGAGCCGGCCGACGAAGCCGATGATCCGCTCGTGCGGCTCGGCGATCGTGGCCCGCCATGCGGCGTCGTACCGGGTGGGCGAGAACCGCTCGGTGTCCACGCCGCGCCGCCAGAGGTTGAGCCGCTGCACGCCGTGGGCACGCAACTGGTCGAGCGCGAAGGAGGACGGGACGAGGGTCAGCGTGGAGGCATCGTGGATGTTCTCCACCCGCTGCCACAGCAGGCCCTCGAGCCAGGGGAAGCCGTACCGGGCGGCATAGGCCGGCACCTCGGTCTGGTAGACGGACACCGAGGGGATACCGAGCTGCTCGCAGGCCTGCACGGCGCGCCAGCCCAGGACGAAGGGGGAGGCGATGTGCACGACGTCCGGCCCGAAGTCCTGGAGGATGCGCCGTACGCGGGTCACGGTACCGGCGGCGAGCCGTACGTTCGCGTAGCCGGACAGGGGGACGGACGGCAGGGAGTGGACGGGGAAGCCCTCCACGGTGGCGGGGGCCTCGTCCTCGAGCCAGGACGACGACGGCAGCCAGGACGACGACGGCGCGATCACCAGGACGTCGTCACCCCGGCCCCGGAGATGGGACAGGACCTTCAGCAACGAGTGGGTGACCCCGTTCATGTGGGGCAGGAACGATTCTGCGACAACGGCTATCCTCACGCATCGAGCATCTCCCGCGGAGGCGGAACCACGGCCACCACGGGATGGAGGTCCGGTGAACGTTCGGCGAACTCCCGCGGGAACACCCCGGCGGGTGTCTGCGGAGGGCTCAGTACTGCCGGTACAGCTCCCCGACGGGCACCGCGTCGACGAGCCGGTTGTCCGGCCCCGGCAGGGGGCAGGCCCAGGCCTCGTCGTAGGCGCAGGACGGGTTGTAGGCGAAGTTGAGGTCCACCACGAGGCTGCCCGGAGCACGCCCCTCACCGAGGTGTGCGCCCTTGGCGGTGTCGAGGACGTAGCGCCCGCCACCGTAGCTGCCGCCCGGTCGGCCCGCGGTGGAGTCACGCAGCGGCAGGAACAGACCGCCGCCGTAGGATGCGAGCTTCCAGAGGGCCAGTTCACCGAGACCGGGCAGCACGAGGGTGCCGAGGCGCCGGAACGGCACCACGCCGTCGGTCCCGGTGGCGACGTCCATCTCCTGGCCCGCGCCGTCGTCGTGCAGGATCGCCTCGCACCGGAACGCGGGATCGTAGGGCGCGACGGACAGTCCGGGGAACGAGCTCTTCGCGCTGTCGGTCAGGGCGGAGGCCGGGTGATTCCGGAACAGCTCGTTCCGCCCCTCCTGCCAGAGGGCGTGCGCGGCTTCCGGGGACTCGGTGACGGCGCGCTCGCGGACGTCCGCGTAGAGCCCGAACACGAGACGGCGCCAGTCGGCCGTGGCCAGTGCAGCGGTGAGTGGGGTCATGGTGTCAGGCTACCGCCGCGCTGCGGTCCGGCGGCAGGACCGACCGGCGGCAGGTGGTTGCCCCGGCGTACTGTACCTAGGGTGACTCTCGGGATCTTCTGCATCGTGCTGGCCTCCGTCCTGGTGGGAGCCATCGCGCAGCGAATCGCCGGCCTCGGCTTCGCCCTGCTGATCGCACCCTTCATGGTGATCATCCTCGGGCCGCACGCGGGCGTGCTCCTCGTGAACATGTGCGGTGTGGTGTCCTCGGCGATCATCGTGGGCCGGGTCTGGAAATACATCGACTGGAGCATGTTCCGCTGGCTGGCGGTCCCCTCCCTCTTCGGCTCGCTCCCCGGCTCCTACCTCGCGGTGGTGGTCCCGCCGGCCCCCCTGTCCGTCACCGTGGGCGGTGTGGTCCTCGTGGCGCTCACCGTCTCGCTGCTCCTGCAGCGCTCGGACGTCTCGGTGAGCGGCAACGTGCCGAAGGTGATCGCGGGTTTCACCGCAGGGGTCACCAATTCGATGGCGGGAGTGGGCGGGCCGGCGGTCAGTGCCTACGCGATCCTGTCCCGGTGGCCGCAGCGCTCCTTCGCCGCGACGCTGCAACCGTTCTTCGTCCTCATCGGCAGTGTCACCCTGGTCACCAAGCTCCTCCTCGACCCCACCCAGGCGCCCGTCCTCGCACCGTGGATGTGGGCGGCCATCGGTCTGGCGATCGTGGCGGGCATCTTCGCGGGCGAGAAACTCGCGCGCTTCGTGCGGGACGACCAGGCACGGCTCTTCGTGGTGGTGATCGCCTTCATCGGCGCCGGCCTCGCCGTGATCAAGGGCATCATCGACCTTCTGGCCTGACCTGTTCCACGGAGCCCCTCACCGCCGGTGCTTCGCGTCGCTCGGCAGGGAGAGCTCGCGCCGGTGGGATCATGGGAGGGATGAGAATTCCCTCCAAACCCCGTGCCCTTCCCATGCCCCTGTGGTTGCAGGGTGTCCTCGAACTCGGTCAGGCCGCCCTCCTCTCGGCGCTGCTCGTGGTGCTGCCCGTCGCCGCGGTGTGGCTGACCGGCGGGTTCGCGGACCGCACCCCCGAATCGGCCGCCCGGCTGGCGGGGCAGGGGTGGCTCGTGATGCACGGCGTGCCGCTGGTGCTCCGGTTCCCCGAGGTTCTCACCGGCGCCGAGTCCGCGACCGGGCTCCTCCGGGTCATCCCGCTCGGCCTCGTCCTGGTGCCGCTGCTCCTCGCGTGGCGGGCAGGCAGACGGCTGGCACGGGCCTCCTACACGGATCAGCTGTGGCAGGCGCTCCTCGGGGCCATCCTCACCTACGGTGCGATCGGCGGTGCGGTGGCCTACGCCTCCTCCACCGCGGATGCCTCCGCCTCGATCTGGGCAGGGGCCCTGATCCCGCCGGTGTCCGCGAGCATCGGACTGATCACGGGTGCCTACCGCGAGGCGGGTGCGTGGAGCCGCCTGGTCGGCGTCGACTTCGCCGCCTGG
>JASLBS010000017.1 GCA_030146405.1 Arthrobacter sp. | reverse complement strand
GTGAGCTCCGGCATGGCCGAGGCCACGCCACCGCGGACGTAGGTGACGAGCAGTTTCACCTCGACCACGAGGAGGACCGCGTAGACACCGGTGAGCAGGACCAGCGAGACCACCAGCTCCGCGAGGGACACACCGGGAGAGACTGCTGCCGCCGTGAACATGAACACCCCGTCGATACCGGTGGGATCCGGGTTGGGTGCCACCACGAAGGGCTGCCTGCCCATCTCGGTGAAGATCCAGCCCGCGGAGTTGGCTCCGAAGGGCGCCAGGATCCCGAGGACCGCCAGGCGCATGAGCCAGGTCGACTCCGGTACCGTCCCCCTGCGGAGCACCCACAGCGCCGCGCCGGCCGCGACCGCGGCGATGCCACCGAACCCGATCATGAGCCGGAAACCCCAGTAGGTCACCTCCATGACGGGCACGTAGTCGATCGTCATGCCGGCGCGCTCGCCGTACATCGGGTCGTCCGGCAGGGTGGTGCCGTACTGCTCCTGGTACTCGGGCAGCAGCGTGTTCACACCCTTGACCTCGGTGGTGAAGTCGCCGTTGGCGAGGAAGGAGAGGATCCCGGGCACCTCGATCACGGCCCTGATGTCATCACAGCTCTGCGAGCCGAGGTTCCCCACCGAGAGGATCGAGAAGCCCGTCCCGTCATGGCACGCCGCCTCGGCGGCCGCCATCTTCATGGGCTGCTGGTCGAACATGAGCTTGCCCTGCAGGTCACCGGTGATGCCGGTACCGGCGAAGGCAATCATGGCGACGACGGCGCCGGCCCGTGCGGAGCGCAGCCACACTCCATGATCGGTGGCGTCGCGGGCACCCCGGCCGGTGCCGACGACGACGCGGCCGTCGGTGCCGATCGAGTCGAGCCCGTCCCGGCGGCGCTTCCACAGGTGGTACCAGCTGATGCCGAGGAGGAACGCCCCGGCAACTGCCAGGGCGCCGAAGATCGTGTGGGGGAAGGCGACGAGGGCCGTGTTGTTGGTGAAGACTGCCCATGCGTCCACCATCACGGGCCTGCCGTCCACCATCTCGACGCCCACGGGGTGCTGCATCCAGGAGTTCGCGACCAGGATGAAGTAGGCGGAGAAGACGGAGGCGCCCACCGCCGCCCACAGGCAGAGGAGGTGGACGAGCCGCGGCAGCCGTCCCCAGCCGAAGATCCACAGGCCCAGGAAGGTGGATTCCACGAAGAACGCGAGCAGGGCTTCCATGGCCAGCGGTGCCCCGAAGACGTCGCCGACGAAGCGGCTGTACTCGCTCCACGCCATGCCGAACTGGAATTCCTGCACCAGCCCGGTGGCCACGCCCATGATGAAGTTGATGAGGAACAGCTTCCCCCAGAACTTGGTCATCCTGAGATACTGCGCCTCGCCGGTGCGGTGCCACATGGTCTGCATGACGGCGACCAGGAGTCCCAGGCCGATCGTGAGGGGAACCATCAGGAAGTGGTAGACGGTGGTGATACCGAATTGCCATCTGGCGATTTCCAAGGCTTCCATGCTGCCCTTCCGACTGCACCGTCCGACGGCGCCGATTTGACTTCTACGTCGTGTAGAAAAACTCTTCTACATAGCGTAGAACAAATCCCGAGTAATTTCTACAAGGAGTAGAAACAATGGCCGGAACGCTGTAGGTTGGAAGGACCAGCCTCACTGCTCCCGCTCGGGAGCGGGTTCCGTCCCGAGGCGGGCCGGAACCATGCACGAATCGAAGGAAGAACAATGGCAACGCTCGGAGACCTCGAACGTACGGTAATGGATCTGTTGTGGGCGACGCCGATCGCGTTGACCGCGAACGAGCTGCGGGACTCCATCGCAGAGGCTCCCTCCGGGGAGACGGGGCGTGAGCTCGCGGTGACCACGGTGCTGACCGTGCTCTCGCGCCTGGAGAAGAAGGGCCTCGTGGAGCGGGAGCGCGACAGCCGCCCGCACCGGTACCGTTCCGTGACGAGCCGCGAGGACCACACCGCGGAGCTCATGCACGAGGTGCTCGTCACCGCCCCCGACCGCGAGGCCGTGCTGGCCCGCTTCCTCGGCGGTGTCTCCGAGGCCGAGGCCGAAACTCTCCGCAAGCTGCTCAGCGGCAGCTGAACCGCCCGTGCTCTGGGCCTCCTATCTGCTCGCGGCGCTGGCGATCATCCTTGCGTGGCCCGCACCCATAGCGCTGTCCCGAGCAGCGTGGCCGGCGCGTGCGCCGTTCACCGCGATGGTCCTCTGGCAGTCGATCGCCCTTGCCGGCGGACTGTCCATGATCGGCGCGCTGCTCGTCTGGGGCCTCGAACCCCTCGGTGGGAACCTGGTGGAGGCTTCCACCGAGTTCCTCGGCATCCTGCTGCGGGACGATTCCGCGCAGGAGCTCGGCGTGATCCACGTCTTCGCGATCAGTGCTGCGAGCCTGCTCTTCGCACACCTCCTCTCCACACTCGCGTTGACCTTCATGCGCATCCGGCGGCAACGCAGGAGGCACCGGGACATGTTGAACCTCCTGAGTTCCCCCGCCGCCGACCAGCCCTCCACCCTGGTGATCAAGCACCCCGCACCGGTGGCCTACTGCCTGCCCGGTGGCGCGCGGTCGGTCACGGTGATGTCCGACGGTCTCATGGAGCTCCTCACCCGCGCCGAGCTCGACGCCGTCCTCACCCACGAGAGCGCGCATCTGCACCAGCGTCACCACCTCCTGCTCTGGGCCTTCGCCGCCTGGCGCTCGGCACTGCCGTGGCTACCCACCTCCCGGTTGGCGCAGGCCGCCGTGAGCGAACTCATCGAGATGCTGGCCGACGACGAAGCTCTCCGGCACGTCGACGAACCCACGCTCGTGCGCGCGATCGCCATCGTCGGTTCCGGCGCCCTTCCCGCCCGCCCGGAGGATTCGCTGGACGATCCCGTCGCCGACGAACGCAGACCGAGAGCGCTGGTCGGACACCTCGAGGTCTCCGGGGGTTCGGCAGATGACGGCACCACGACGCACCGCCTCCGGAGGCTGCTCACCCCGCTGCAGCCGCTGAGCAGGCTGCAGCAGGCCGCCGCGCTCTCCACGGCGGGACTGCTGGTCGTCGTGCCCCCGGTACTGCTGGTGGCACCCGAGCTGTTCTTCTGACGCATCGGGTGATGGACGCCGCTCCGGAACAGCGCCCATCACACGGCCGGTGCCGGTCACGTGGAGCGCCTGCTCTGCGTCCTCGGGTCAGGCGTCGATGCGGTCGCGGTCCAGGAGGGACGCACCGGCGACGATGAAGTCCTTGCGTGGCGCCACCTCGGAGCCCATCAGCAGATTGAACACCCGCTCAGCGGACTCGGCCTCCTGGATCCGCACGCGCCGAAGAGTGCGGTGCCTCGGATCCATGGTGGTCTCCGCCAGTTGATCGGCATCCATCTCGCCGAGCCCCTTGTAGCGCTGGATGGGCTCCTTGTAATGCTTGCCCTTCTTCTCCAGCGCGGTGAGGACACGGGACAGTTCCGCCTCCGAGTAGGTGTAGATCAGCTCGTTGGCCTTCGATCCGCTGTTGATCACCTCCACGCGGTGCAGCGGTGGTACGGCGGCGTAGACACGGCCGTCGTCCACCAACGGCCGCATGTACCGGAAGAACAGGGTGAGGAGGAGCGTCCGGATGTGCGCACCGTCCACGTCGGCGTCGGTCATCAGGATCACCTTGCCGTATCTCCGCGCGTCCAGCTGGAAGCTCCGGCCCGAACCGGCGCCCACCACCTGGATCAGGGACGCGCACTCGGTATTGGAGAGCATGTCCCCGACCGACGCCTTCTGCACATTGAGGATCTTCCCCCGGATCGGGAGCAACGCCTGGTAGTCGGAGGACCGTGCCAACTTCGCCGTGCCGAGTGCGCTGTCACCCTCCACGATGAAGAGCTCCGATCGCTCCTTGTCATCGATCCTGCAGTCCGCGAGCTTGACCGGCATGGTGGACGTCTCCAGCGCGTTCTTGCGGCGCTGGGTCTCCTTGTGCACGCGCGCCGAGATACGCGACTTCATCTCGGCCACGACCTTCTCGAGCAGCAGAACCGACTGCGTCTTGTCATTGCGGGCAGTCGAGGAGAGCCGCGCCTGCAGTTCCTTCTCCACGACGCGCGCGACGATCGCCTTGACGGCCGAGGTCCCCAGGATCTCCTTCGTCTGGCCCTCGAACTGCGGCTCGGCCAGTCGCACGGTCAGGACCGCGGTGAGCCCCGCGAAGACGTCGTCCTTCTCGATCTTCTCGCCGCCCACCTTGAGCTTGCGGGCGTTGGCCTCGATGACCTTGCGGAAGGTCTTCAGGAGGGCCTGCTCGAAGCCGCTCTGGTGCGTCCCGCCCTTGGGGGTGGCGATGATGTTGACGTAGCTGCGGACCGTGGTCTCGTACCCGATACCCCAGCGCAACGCGAGATCGACCTCGCAGTCACGCTCCACCTCCGCCATCCGGCTGTGACCGCG
>JASLBS010000109.1 GCA_030146405.1 Arthrobacter sp. | reverse complement strand
ATCAGGCCGGTGGTCCTTCGGCGAGAAGGGCGTCGACCTGGCCGAGGGCCAGCTTCAGGCCCTCCTCCATGCCCATCTCCACCATCTGGTGCAGTTGGTCCACCGACCCGAAGGCCGTACTCATGGTCATGCGGGTCCTTCCGCCGAGGTCCTCGAGCGTCACCGTGGCGTGGGTCTCGCCCAGATCCGGCGCAGGATGTCCGTTCGCGTCCGCGAAGCCGTCGTCGAAGGTCAGGCGGTGCGGCGGTTCGACGCCGGTGATCCGCCACCACCCCCGCGCCTTCTCGCCCTCCGGCCCGGTCATGGAGTACGCCGCGCGACCGCCCGGCTCGAACTCGTGGACCTCGAACGTCGCGGGCCACATCGGTGGCCCCCACCACCGCTCGAGTTGCCGCGGATCCGCCCAGATCTGCCATGTCCGTTCGATGCCGGCGTCGAACTCCGCGACGAGCCTGAAGCTGAGCGCCTCCACGTCCTTCTCAGTACTGATGACCGCCATGCCACTGCCCTCCTGGTCCTGCTTCCCGACATCCTCGGCGAGGATGTCCGTGATCCGGTCGACCCGCTGCCGCCGGATGGTCTCGTCGGAATCGAGCAGGCGGCGCGCCCGCTGCGTGCCCTCCACCTGTCCGCGGGCTGTTCCTAGACGTACCTCGACGACTCGCGGGTCTGCTGCGCGATCGGTGCGAGGCGTGCGAGCTGGGTGACGTGTGCGGGTTCGAGCTCGGCGATACTCGAGACGCCGAGCAGTCGCATGGTGCGCTCGATCTCGTCCCGGAGGATCGCGATCGCCTTGTCCACGCCTTCCCGCCCACCGGCCATCAGGCCGTAGAGGTAGGCGCGGCCGATCAGGGTGAACTTGGCCCCCAAAGCCATGGAGGCGACGATGTCCGCCCCGTTCATGATGCCCGTGTCCACCATGACCGTGGCATCACTACCCACTTCACGGACCACCTGCGGGAGCAGATGGAACGGGATCGGGGCACGGTCCAGCTGACGCCCACCATGGTTGGACAGGATGATCCCGTCCACCCCCAGATTCACCAGCCGTACGGCATCCTCGACGTTCTGCACGCCCTTGATGACGATCTTGCCGGGCCACAGATCCCGGATGACACCGAGATCGTCGTAGCCGATCGTGGGGTCCATGGCCGCGTTCAGGAGATCGCCCACCGTTCCACCGGTATCGGTCAGGGACGCGAACTCCAGCTTGGGGGTGGTGAGGAAGTCGATCCACCACCAGGGCCGCGGCACCGCGTCGAGGATGGTGCCGATCGACAGCTGCGGCGGGATCGAGAACCCGTTGCGCTTGTCCCGGAGCCGAGCACCGGCCACGGGTGTGTCCACCGTGAACATGAGCGTGTCGAACCCGGCCTCACCGGCTCGCCGGGCGAGCTCGTAGGAGATCTCCCGCTGCCTCATCACGTAGAGCTGGAACCAGTTGCGTCCGGTCGGATTGGCCTCCTTCACACCCTCGATCGACGTGGTGCCCAGCGTCGAGAGGGTGAACGGGATACCGGCGGCAGCGGCCGCCCCGGCACCGGCGGTCTCACCCTCGGTCTGCATCAGCCGGGTGAACCCGGTGGGTGCGATCCCGAAGGGCAGGGCGCTGGGTCCGCCGAGGATCTCCACGGAGGTGTCCACGTGTTCGGCCGGGCGCAGGATCGAGGGATGGAACTCGATGTCCTCGAACGCCTGGCGTGAACGGTTCAGGGAGAGCTCACCCTCGGCGCCCCCGTCGGTGTAGTCGAAGGCCGCCCTCGGGGTCCGCCGCTTGGCGATCGTCCGCAGGTCCCCGATCGTGAGCGCCGAGTCGAGTCGCCGCTTCTTGCCATTGAGCTCGAACTTCTTGAACTGCATCAACTCGAGCAATTCCGCGGGAACGGGAAGTTGGCGTCTGGTCACTGGGGGTCCTCTCAACTGCACTGGTGAAGGGCTGCAGGGCGGTGACGAGGAGATGCGGGCCGGCCCTGCGGCTCCACGACCTTGAAACGATTCAAGCCGTCGTCGACAGCTTACCAAGTGATGCAGGTGCGGAGCCAGAGGATGGAGGTGGAGCGATCCTTCGTCGCGGGCCCGGGCGGAGGAACCCCTATCCGCCGTCCGAACGCACCGTGACACCCGTTATAGCGGGTGTCGGAGGACCCTGCAAGACTGGCACCATGACCCGCGGAATTTATGTGAGCGCCATGACCAACGGCTCCGGCAAGTCCCTGATCTCCCTGGGCCTGGCCGACATGCTGCACCGGCACGCGGACCGCGTGGGCTTCTTCCGGCCCATCGTGGAGGGCGACGACCCCGATGCGGACCCCATGGTCGGGTTGATGCGGCGCTCCTTCGACCTGCCCGAGAGCAGCGCGCGCGGTGGTCTCACCCGCGCCGAGGCCCGCGCCCTGCTGGTGGCCGGCGACCGGGCCGAGATCGATTCCCGCTGCGTCGCCATCTACAGCGAGATCGCAGCCGAGTGCGATGTCGTGATCGTGGAGGGAACGGACCTCTCCGGGAACGACGCCGCCGTCGAGTTCGACCTCAACGCCCGCCTCGCCAACAACCTCGGCGCCATGGTGCTCGCCGTGGTCAGCGGCAAGGACATGACCGTGGACGAGGCAGCCGACGCCGTGGACGTGGCCCGCCGCGAACTCGACGCCGCCAAGGTGTCACTGCTGGCCATGATGGTCAACCGCGCGGCGGACGACGCCGTGACCGCCATCAGCGAGCACGTGCGCCCCGGCCGCTCCGGCCGGCCCGTCTACGTGATCCCCGAGCTCACCGAGATCTCGCAACCCACGGTCTCGGAGGTGTCGGCGGACCTCGGGGCCCGGCAGATCGCGGGCAACTCCAACCTCGAGCGTGACGTCACCAGCGTGCGCGTGGCCGCGATGAACGTGGGCAACTTCCTGCACCTGCTGCAGGACGGCTCTCTGGTGATCGTGCCGGGCGACCGCGCGGACGTGCTCGTGGCAACCCTGGCGTCGTCGTTCTCCGCCGAATTCCCCGTGCCCTCGGGCATGTTCCTGACCGGCGGGCTCGCGCCGGACCCCAACATCCTCGCCCTCCTCGCGCAGGCACCGTTCCCCGTGTTCGCGCTCGACGACGACACCTACACGGTTGCCCGACGCGTCAGCGAGGTGCGGGGTGAGATCGCCAGCGGACTGCGCCGCAAGGCCGCGGCCGCCCTCGGCGCCTGGTCACGGCAGGTGGACGAGAACGAGCTGCTGGAGCGCCTGGAGCTGCCGCGGCCGGTCAGCATGACTCCCCTGCGCTTCCTGCACGAGCTCATCCAGCGCGCCCGGTCGGAGCGCAAGCACATCGTGCTCCCGGAGGGTGAGGACGTCCGCGTCCTGAAGGCCGCGGAGATCCTGCGGCGCCGCGACGTGTGCGATCTGACGGTCCTCGGCCCCGAGGCCCGCATCCGGGAGATCGCCGCCGGCCAAGGCATCGACCTCACCGGCCTCACGCTGATCGATCCTGCCACCTCCGAGCTGCGGGACGAGTTCGCCGAGGAGTACGCCCGACTCCGCGCGCACAAGAACGTCTCCCTCGACGAGGCCCGCGAGCGCATGCTCGAAGGGGCATACTTCGGCACCATGATGGTGCAACTGGGCAGGGTGGACGGCATGGTCTCCGGGGCTGCCCACACGACGGCCAACACCATCCGGCCCGCCCTCGAGTTCGTGAAGACCAAGGAGGGCGTGAAGATCGTCTCCTCGGTGTTCCTCATGCTGCTGCAGGACCGCGTGCTGGTGTACGGGGACTGCGCCGTGAATCCGGACCCCGATGACGAGCAGCTCGCCGATATCGCGGTGGCCTCCGCGGAGACCGCGGCGCAGTTCGGCGTGGAGCCCCGCGTGGCCATGCTCTCCTACTCCACCGGCGAATCCGGCTCCGGCGGCGCGGTGGACGAGGTGCGCCGCGCCACGGAACTGGTGCGGAAGCTGCGCCCGGACCTCGCCGTGGAGGGTCCCATCCAGTACGACGCCGCCGCGGATGCGTCGATCGCCGCCTCCAAGCTGCCCGGCTCCTCGGTGGCGGGCCAGGCGACCGTGTTCATCTTCCCGGACCTCAACACCGGCAACAACACCTACAAGGCAGTGCAGCAGTCGGCGGGTGCCGTGGCCGTGGGCCCGGTGCTCCAGGGGCTCCGCAAACCGGTCAACGACCTCTCGCGCGGCTGCACCGTGGAGGACATCGTGAACACGGTCGCCATCACCGCGGTCCAGGCCCAGCAGCCGGCCTGACGCCCCCTCATCCCACCTCCCAAGGACAGGACCCCATGATCATCCTCGTCATCAACTCAGGCTCCTCCTCGCTGAAGTACCAGGTCCGAGAGGGCAGCGACGTCCTGGCCGAGGGCCTGGTGGAGCGGATCGGTGAAGCCGAGGTTCCCGACCACGCCGCGGCCCTCGACCGGGTGGACCGGAAGGTGGCGGCGGCCCTCGGCGAGCGGAGGATCGACGCCGTCGGACACCGTGTGGTGCACGGGGGTGAGCGCTTCAGCGAGCCGGTGCTGATCGACAACGAGATCACACGGGCGATCGAGCGCCTCAACCCGCTGGCCCCGCTGCACAACCCCGCAGCCGTCACCGGCATCCGGGCCATCACCGAGAAGTGGCCGGACATGCCGCAGGTGGCCGTGTTCGACACCGCGTTCCACCGCACACTCCCCGAGCGGGCCTGGCGCTATGCCGTGCCCGACGAGCTGTACCGCAGGTTCGGCATCCGGCGCTACGGCTTCCACGGGACCTCCCACGCCTACGTGGCGCGCGGAGCCGCGGAGCTGCTCGGTGCGGCCTCGTTCACCGGTGTGATCGCGCACCTCGGGAACGGCGCCTCGGTCACGGCGGTGCGCGACGGCGAGAGCATCGACACCTCGATGGGCTTCACCCCCCTGGAGGGTCTGGTCATGGGAACCCGCTCGGGTGACATCGATCCGTCGATCCTGCTGTTCCTCATGCGCGAGGGGTATTCGGAACAGGACCTCGACACCCTCCTCAACCGCAGCAGCGGGCTGAAGGGCCTGACGGGAACCAATGACATGCGCTCCGTGAGCGAGGCCGCCGAGTCCGGCGAGGATCGCGCGAAGCTCGCCATCGAAGTGGCGTCCTACCGGCTGGCGAAGTACATCGGCGGTTACCACGTGGCCGTGGGTGGCGCGCAGGCGCTCGTGTTCACCGCCGGCATCGGGGAGAACGCCGACGACTTCCGAGCCGCCGTCGTCGCGAAGCTCGGCGCCCTGGGCCTCGAGCTCGACGACGGGAAAAACGCACGGCGCAGCAAGGAAGCACGCGTGATCAGTACGCCGTCCTCGGCCTTCCCCGTCCTGGTGGTACCCACCGACGAGGAAGCCGCCATTGCGGAGGCCACCGCCACCACGGTCAGCGGGTCCTGACCTCACCGCTGACGCCCTGCCCGGTCCCGGAGGGTGGTCGCGGCCATTCTGACGCCGCGATCATGCGCCTGCGCAGGTGCTGCTCCGGCAGACTGGACCCATGATGATCCTGCGGATGACACTGCTGTTCGCGCTGGCCGCGGTTGCGGAGATCGGTGGTGCGTGGCTCGTCTGGCAAGCGGTCCGGGAGGGCAGGCCGCTGTGGTGGGCCGGACTGGGGGTCATGGCGCTCGGCGCCTACGGCTTCGTGGCCACGCTGCAGCCGGACGTGAACTTCGGGCGGATCCTCGCGGCGTACGGCGGTGTGTTCGTGGCCGGCTCGCTGGCGTGGGGCATGCTGTTCGACGGTTTCCGGCCCGACCGCTGGGACGTCATCGGCTCGGCGGTCTGCCTTGTCGGCGTCGCACTGATCATGTTCATGCCGCGTTCCGCCGCCTAGCCCGTGGCGGTGCGCGGGGCCGTGGAAGGAGATCCGCCGTGAGACTCCTGTTCGCCACAGCGGGTTCACGTGGTGATGTGGAGCCGTTCGCCGTGCTTGCCCGGCGCGCGATGCGGGCCGGGCACGAGGTCCGCCTGGTCGCACCCGATCATTCGGGTGCGGACCTCCGCGGTATCGATGTGGTGAGCATGGGCGTCGACTACACGGGGATCATCCGGGACCAGGGGGTCTCCGCCCTCGCGGCGCTCCGCTCCTTCCGCCCGGTCGTCAGGCCGCTCATGCGAGGAGTCATCCTCGGGTCCGTGCGGGCGGCACTGGAGTACCGGCCCGATGTTCTCGTAGCCCACCCGAAGGTGCTCTCGGCAGGCCCAGTGGCCGAGGCCCTCTCCATTCCGTACGTCCTGGTGGAGATCGTGCCGGTGATGACACCGACCCGCCGATTCCCTGCCGCGGGCACGGTCAATCGGGACCTCGGGCCGTTCAACCGGCTCACCTACCGCATGGCCCGCGGCGGTGAAGCCATGTTCAGGAAGGACCTGGAGGACGTCTCGGCCCTCACCGGTGGGAGGACCGGACGGTCCGCTCCGCCGGCGGCCACCCTTCTTCCCATCAGCTCCGCACTCCTGGACCGTCCGCGGGACTGGGCGGACACCGTGCACGTCACCGGTGCGTGGAGGACCGACGGCAGCACCGCACCGGCCGACGACGTCGCACGCTTCATCGCCGACGAGGACTTCGTCTACGCCGGGTTCGGCTCGATGGTGGGAGGTGATCCTGTCGCCCGCGCCCGCACGGTGGTCGGAAGTATCCGGGACAGCGGTGCCCGGGCGCTGCTCGTGACGGGGCTGGGCGGACTGGAGGTCCCCCGGGATCTGCACGGAAGGGACCTCCTCGTCACCTCCTCCGTCCCCCACGAGGCCGTCCTCCGGAAGGCGCGGGCCGCCATCCACCATGGCGGCGCGGGAACCGTCCACGCAGTCCTGGCGGCGGGGACGGTATCCGTCGTCGTCCCCTTCTTCGCCGACCAGCCTTTCTGGGGCGCCCGCCTCCACGAGAGAGGTCTCGCCCCACCGGCCCTCCGGCAACGAGGGCTCTCCTCCGAACACCTGACAGCGGCCCTGGCGGAGGTTCCCGGGTACCAGCCGGCGGTAGTGTCGGCAGCACGGATCATGGCCGCCGAGGACGGCCCCGGGGCGGCACTCGAGGTGCTCGAACGCCTCGCCTGACCGGTTGCGCGCACGATGAGAACACCATCCGCCGGCGGACCCTGTGGCCTCAGACGGCTCCCAGCAGCCTCGCCACACCGGCGGCGAGCGCGCCGGCGAGTACCACCACGAGGAACGGCGCCTTCAGCCAGAGCGCGACGCCGGCCGCCACCAGTGCCGCGAGCCGGGCATCCAGTTGCAGCGCCTGACCGGAGGCGAACGTGTTCACGGCCGTCAGCGCGGCGAGCAGTCCGATGGTCAGTGCGCCGGCCACCCGCAGCATCCTCGGATTGTCGAGCAGCGTGGCGGGCACCAGGAAACCGGCGAACTTCGTGGCGATCGACACCGCACATGCCAGCAGGATCCAGCCCCAGAGACTCATGACGCCTCCTTGGTGCCCGGGGTGCTCGAGGGGTACGGCTCGACGTCGGGCTCGAGCCCTTCCGTCGCCGGGCCGAAGCCCGCGAAGCCGAGGACGCCGGCCACCACGGCGGCGATGAGGATGGGGATGCCCGGTGGTACGAACGGTACGGCGAGCAGCGTGACCACCGCGCAGACCACGGCGATGGCCGCCGGTTGCCGAGCCCTGATCCGCGGCCACAGCAGCCCGAGGAACGCGGCCACGGCTGCACCGTCGAGCCCCCAGCGGGCGGGATCACCCAGGGCGTTACCGGCCAGCGCGCCCACGAGGGTGAAGAGGTTCCACAGCACGAAGACACCGACGCCGGCGCCCCAGAAGCCGCGACGCTGCTCGTCGGGGTCGCTCTGACCGGTCGCGGTGGCGACGGACTCGTCGATGGTCACGTGCGCCGCAGCGAGCTTGCGCCATCGCCGCGGCCGCAGCAGCAGGTTGACCTGCATCCCGTACACGCCGTTGCGGATGCCGAGCAGCGCGGAGGCGGACATCGCAGAGATCCCGCTGCCACCGCCGGCGAGCACACCGATGAAGGCGAACTGGGATCCGCCGCTGAACAGCAGGAGACTGAGCGCCATGGTCTGGAGGAGGTCCAGACCTGCGGCCACGGACAGCGCTCCGAAGGAGATGCCGTAGAGTCCCGTTGCGATCGAGACGGACAGGGCGACGCGCAGGGCGGGCGAGCGGACGAGGGGCACCCGACAAGGCTAGGCGACCAGGAGCCCGACTTCACTTTCGCGCCGAAGAGGTGAATAGTAGGAAAGGAAAGCTTACTTACTATCCCGAAGGAGTGCCCCATGAAGGCAGTCACCTGGCAGGGCAAGCGCAACATCAGCGTGGAGAACGTCCCCGATCCCACGATCCAGGAGCCCACCGATGCGATCGTCCGCATCACCTCCACGGCGATCTGCGGTTCGGACCTGCACCTCTACGAGGTCCTCGGCCCCTACATGCACAAGGGCGACATCCTCGGGCACGAGCCGATGGGCATCGTCGAGGAGGTCGGCGCGGGCGTCACCAACCTGAAGGTGGGTGACCGCGTGGTGATCCCCTTCAACATCTCCTGTGGTTACTGCTTCATGTGCAAGCGCGGCCTGCAGTCCCAGTGCGAAACCACCCAGGTCCACAGCAAGGGCTCCGGCGCATCGCTCTTCGGTTTCTCCGAGCTGTACGGCTCCGTGCCCGGCGGCCAGGCCGAGTACCTGCGCGTCCCCTTCGCCGACTACGGTCCGGTCAAGGTGGGGCACGAACTGCCGGACGAGCGCTACCTCTACCTCTCGGACATCCTGCCCACCGCGTGGCAGGGAGTGCAGTACGCGGACGTCCCGAAGGACGGCGTCCTCGCGGTGTACGGACTCGGGCCCGTCGGCCAGTTCGCCGCACGCATCGGCCGCCACCTCGGTCACCGCGTGATCGCCGTCGAACCGGTCCCGGAACGCCGTGAGATGGCCAAGCGCCACGGCATCGAGACGATCGACTTCACGAAGAACACCGCCGAGGAGCTGCGCAGCATGACCAACGGCCGTGGGCCGGACGCCATCGTCGACGCCGTCGGGATGGAAGCACACAACTCCCCCATCGGCGCCTTCGCGCAGAACGCCGCGGGCCTGCTGCCAGACAAGATGGCGCAGAAGGTCATGGAGACCGGCGGCACGGACCGCATGTCGGTCCTCCACTCGTCGGTCGACGCCGTGCGCCGCGGCGGCACCATCTCGCTCAGCGGCGTCTACGGCGGCACGGCGAGCCCCATGCCCCTCATGACCATGTTCGACAAGCAGATCCAGTTCCGCATGGGCCAGTGCAACGTGCGCCGCTGGACCGACGAGCTCCTCCCGATCGTCGAGGAGCCCTCGGACCCGCTGGGCGTCACCGACCTCATGACCCACGAGGTCTCGATCGACGAGGCGCCCGCCGCCTACAAGAACTTCCAGAAGAAGACGGACGGCACCATCAAGGTGGTCCTCAAGCCGCAGGGCGTCACCGCCTGACCTGCAGCACCCTCGACGATGGCCCGGGAGTCACTCCCGGGCCATCGTTGCGTGTGAGCTCGTGTCGCCCTGGCCCAGCTGGAGAGCGTCGGCCGCACGCACCAGGCCGAGGTGCGAGAAGGCCTGTGGGAAGTTCCCCGCCATGCGGTGCTCCACGGCGTCGTACTCCTCGGCCAGCAGACCGAGCTCGTTCGAATACCCCACCAGCTGGTCCATGAGCCTCCGCCCGTCCTCGGGCCGACCGCCGAGGGCGTACTGCTCCACCAACCAGAAGGAGCAGGCCAGGAAGGGGTGCTCCCCCGGGTCCAGGCCGTCGTCGGACTCGTGGGTGCGGTAGCGCAGCAGCAGCCCCTGCTCGTCCACCAGGTGGTCCTCGATCCGCTGTACGGTCCCGAGCATCATCGGATCGTCATAGTCCAGGAATCCCACCTGGGGCAGCTGCAGCAGTGAGGCGTCCACCTCCGTGCCGCCGTAGACCTGCGTGAACGAGTTCAGCTCGCGGTCGAACCCGCGCTCCAGGATCTCCTCCCGGAGCCCGTCGCGGAGCTGCGTCCACCGCTCCTGCGGTCCGCTCAGCCCGTGGTCCCGCACGGCGCGGACGGCGCAGTCGAAGGCCGCCCACATCATCACGCGCGAGTGGGTGAAGTGCTGCAGCTTCCCGCGCATCTCCCAGATACCGTGGTCGGGGTCGTCCAGGTGGTTCTCGGCGAATCCGAGCAGCGCGCGCTGCAACGGCCAGGAGAAGTTGTCCTCCGCGACGCCGTGGCCGCGCAGCTTCTCGAGCGCCACCATCACCTCGCCCACCACGTCCGCCTGGTACTGGTCCACCGCGCCGTTACCCACCCGGACCGGGACGGACCCGGCGTACCCCGGCAGGTGGTCGAGCTCGCGCTCCGGCAGCCGCCGTTCCCCTGCGACGCCGTACATGATCTGCAGATCCTCCGGGTCGCCGGCCACCGCCCGGAGCAACCAGTTGCGCCAGCCCAGGGCTTCATCGGCGAATCCGTGGGTCATCATGGCTTCCAGGGTCAGGGCGGCGTCGCGCAGCCAGCAGAAACGGTAGTCCCAGTTGCGGGCACCACCGAACTGCTCCGGCAGGGACGTGGTGGGAGCCGCGACGATCCCGCCGGTGTCCTCGTGCGTCAGTGCGCGCAGCACCAGGAGCGAGCGCTTCACCGCATCGGCGTACTCGCCGTCGTCCACGCAGCTGGCGCTCCAGGCCCGCCAGTAGCTGATGGTCCTGTCCAGCATCTCGTCGATCTCGGGGGCGGGCGGCTTGTCCCGGTGGGAGGGGTACCAGACGAGTTCGAGGTCGACGACGTCGCCCGCGGACACCTCGAAGATGCCCTCGTGGCGGTGATCGGTGGCCCGCAGCCGGGGCCCCCGCAGCACCAGCGCCTCCGGCCCGGCGATGGCCAGCAGCACGGGCACGCCGTCCTCCATCTCCTGGCTGACCCAGGGGACGATCTCGCCGTAGCCGAAGCGGATCTCCAGCTCCTGGCGGACGGACACCGTTCCGCTGAGCCCTTCGACCCGACGGATCACGTTGGCGCGCCGGTCACCGATGGACATGAAGTCGGTGACGAGCACCTCGCCGTCATCGGTCCGCCAGCGGGTCTGGAGCACGAAGGTGGAGTCGATGTAGTTGCGCTCCACCACCTCCGCCTCGGCGGCGGACGGCGCCACGAGCCAGCGCCCGTACTCCGAGGTGCCGAGCAGCGCGCCGAAGACGGACTCCGAGTCGAAACGGGGGAAGCACAGCCAGTCGACACTCCCTGTCCGTGAGATCAGCGCACCGGTGTGGAGGTCGGAGACGAGGGCATAATCCTCGATCGGTGTTTGCATTTTCCCACTCAACCACACTGTGTCCGAGCGATTGCAGGGCATCGTTGCGGGTCGAGAACACCGTGCGGCACAGCACCGGCGGTCCGCGGTGCGGCTGCTACCCGCTGGAGCGGACGAGGGCCAGGTGCCGCCTCCCGGACCAGCAGTGGCGTCTGCCTCGATACACTCGGGAGGGTGACTGCCGAGACCACCGCCACCGATACGGAGCGTGCGGCCGCCCTCCGCCGCATGAAGATCCTGGCAACAGGTTTGCTGGTGGTCATGGCCGTCATCTTCGTGGTGGCCTTCGCCCTGCAGGACACCTACCCGTGGCTCCAATACGTCCGCGCCGCGTCCGAGGGTGGAATGGTGGGTGCGCTGGCCGACTGGTTCGCCGTGACGGCCCTCTTCAAGTACCCGATGGGCCTGAAGATCCCGCACACCGCGATCATCCCGCGCAAGAAGGACCAGATCGGCGAGTCCCTGGGCCAGTTCGTCGAGGAGAACTTCCTCTCGGAGGACGTGGTGCGCAACAAGCTCGATTCCGTGGGTATAGCCCAGAAGGCGGGCGCATGGCTGGAGAAGCCCGAGAGCGCCGACCGCGTGGCGGCGGAGGGAGCGGCCCTGATCCGCGGCGCGTTCACGGTGCTGAACGACGACGTCGTGCAGGGCGTGATCGAGTCCATGGTGCGCAAGCACCTCATCGATCCTCCCTGGGGTCCGCCGATCGGCAGCATCGCCGAGCACGTCTTCGCCGAGGGCCACCATCACCGGCTCGTGGACCTACTGGTGGACCGTACCGCCGAGTGGGTGGACGCGAACTACGCGGTGGTCACGCGGGTGGTGGCCCAGCGTTCCCCCACGTGGGTGCCCCGGCTGGTGGACGGCGTGGTGGGCGATCGTGTGCACGCCGAGCTCTCGAAGTTCATCCGCGCGGTGCAGGAGGATCAGCAGCACGATGTCCGGCTGTCGATCGACAAGTATCTACGGGACCTCGCCCAGGACCTGCAGCACAAGCCCGAGACCATCGCGAAGGCCGAGGAGATCAAGGGTCAACTCCTGGACGACCCCCGCGTGCGCGACATCACCGCCCGCACCTGGGCCACGATCAAGAAGGCCCTGCTCGAAGCGGTCAACGATCCCGAGAGCGAGCTGACCCGGAAGTTCAAGGCCGCGGTCCGCGACTTCGGTTCACGGCTCACGCGTGACACCGAGCTCGCCGGCAAGGTGAACCGGTGGGTGGCCGACGGCGCCTCCTACGCCGTGCGGACCTACCGGAGCGAGATCTCGAGTGTCATCGCGGAGACCGTGGGCCGCTGGGATGCGGCGGACACGTCACGGAAGATCGAACTGCAGGTGGGCCGCGATCTCCAGTTCATCCGGATCAACGGGACCGTGGTGGGATCGCTGGCCGGTCTGGTGATCTTCACGATCGCCCACGCGATCTTCGGTTAGCGCCGTCCCTGCCCGGATCCGGCCTCCGGCAGTTCGAGGGCGTCGACCACTTCGCCGGGAAGGACCTGCGGCAGCGGGCCGAAAGCTTCACGGGTAGTACGGATCACGCCCTTGCCGAGCAGGTGGTTACCCGTTCCACCCACCACGGCACCGACACCGAACGGCAGCGCGCGGCCCAGCATGAAGCCGCTCTGCCGGGTGAGGAACTTGCGGAGGAAGCGTCGCTGGATGGAACCGGTGACGGTCTTCACGAGAGACGAGGGGGCGCTCTTGTTCACCAGCTGGCCCCAGTACTGCGGAGCTCCCTTGCCGGCCGATGCCCCGAGGATGGACTGCATGAGCGCCGTCCCCTCCTCCCCCATGAGGATGGCCATGACCACCGCGCGCGACCGCTCGGGATCATCGGTGTACGCGCCGTGGAGTTGCGCGATGGACTCGGTGTAGAGGGCGGTGGCCTCGAGGAAGCCCGCGGTGGCGGCGGCCGAGAGGCCGAGGGCGGCGAGGGTACCGACGGCGGGCACCGCGGCGGTAGCACCGACGGCAGCGCCGGTCATCGTGGTGGCGCGGAGGTAGTCCCGCTCGAGCAGGCGCGCCAGTTGGGCGGGCGACGCCCCGGGGTTGCGGCGGCGCAGCCGGTTCAGGTTAGCCAGGATCAGGGGCTGCTGCACGTCCAGCGCCCGCTCGATGCCCCGGACGATCGAGGTCTTCGGATTACCGTCCTGGTCGAACAGCGAAGCGTTGGCAGCCTTGACTGCGGGGTTTTCCTTCTTACGGCTCATCATGTCCCTTTCGCGGCTGGGCCCCTGGGCCATCCGGTTCGGCGGGCGGGCAACTGTACGCGCCCGCAGTGGTCGTGGTTGCCGATGCAGGCCTCAGGGGAAACCTGCGGAACGGACGAAGGGCGCCACCGGCATTCCGGTGACGCCCTCCTGCAGCTGTTCCCCCCGGGGTCAGCTACCTGTGATGCCGAGAATCAGGCGCGCGTGTTCTTGCGACCGGTGATCGCACCGTAGATGACGAGCACGATCAGCGAGCCACCGATGGCCAGGAGCCAGGAGGAGAGGCTGAAGAAGGCGTCGACGTCTGCGTCGAACAAGGTCCGACCGATGAGTCCACCGAGCATGGCGCCGACGACGCCGAGGATCAGGGTGATGACCCAGCCGCCGCCCTGGCGACCCGGGAGGATCATCTTTGCGATAGCGCCGGCGATGAGGCCCAGAAGAAGAAAAGCGATGAAACCCATAAAAATGCTCCTTGAGTGATGTCTGACCGTCCACCCGAGGGCTTCGTGTCGTCCAATAGTGTGATGCACAGTGATGCAACTGCCACTTACTGTACTTGATCAGCCTGCTTAGGGTGCAATCGTAGCACCGTACTAATCAGGCCAATCAAAGCCCCACGGTGAATCTTTACCGAACAGACGCCTGGGCCGGACGCGGCCCGGGACACGCACGGGCACTGGAGCGGCGCGGCCCTGAGCCGCGGAATGGCCTCACCGATCGAGCCCTCGCGCCATCTCCGTGCCACTGAAAGTGCAGCCGATATTCACTTCCCGGATTGTTGCCCTCGGCCCTCTATTCGGCCTTTCTCGCGTGCTATTCATCACGTCATAATCAATTGCACACCGTGCAATTGGCGTCCATGCCCCGTCCTCGGGACCCGGGCCCGGAGTTCGACATGCCTGCGGTTCCTGCCCGAAGCGCAGCCGCGCCCGATGCTCCCACGCCTCCTTCCGACGAACTCGCAATCTCCCGTGAACCCTTGACCCTCTCGCGAAAGCGGGTCTATAGTCACGGAAACGAAGACAAAGCAACATGCAGCCGGGTGCGCCCGCTGACGACGACGGAGTGACCATGTTCGCCGAAGAACGGTACCGCCAGATCAGTTCCCTGGTCTCCGCCGACGGCCGCGTCACGGTGGCAGGGCTGTCCTCCCGCTTCGGCATCACCAAGGAGACGGTGCGCCGCGACCTCGCACTCCTCGAGAACGACGGCGTGCTCCGCCGCGTCCATGGCGGAGCGATCGTCGGCGGCGGTGCCACCACCAACGAACCGAGCCTCATCAGCCGCTCCACGCGGCACGCCGCCGAGAAGAAGCGGATCGCGCACGCCGCCCTGGAACTGATGCCCACCACTGGAGCCGTGGTTCTCGACGCCGGCAGCACCACCGGAGCACTCGCGGAGTTGCTGGCCGAGGATGCCCGCAGCGGGTTGGCCGTCATCACGCACTCGCTCCCGATCGCCGCATCGATCTCCGCTGCAGGGCTGAGCGTGGAGCTCGTGGGCGGGCGCGTCCGTGCCCTGACCAGCGCTGCCGTGGGCAGCAGCACCGTGGCCTGCCTCACGCGCCTCCGTGCCGACGTCGCGTTTCTCGGCGCCAACGGGATCGCCGCACCCTTCGGCCTCAGCACACCGGACGTGGACGAGGCCGCGGTCAAGACGGCGATCGTCCGTTCCGCCCGCCGCGTGGTACTGCTCGCCGACTCGTCCAAGTACACCGAGGAATCACTGGTCAGCTTCGCCCATCTGGAGGATATCGATGCTCTCATCACCGACCGCGCACCCCGGTGCACCCTTGCGGATGCCCTGTCCGACGCCGATGTGGAGGTGATCGTCGCGTGATCCTGACCCTGACCGCGAATCCGAGCATCGACCGCACGGTGGGACTCGGCGCCCCACTCACCCGCGGTGCCGTCCAGCGCGCCATCACCGTGGTCCAGGAAACCGGGGGCAAGGGCGTCAACGTGAGCCGGGCCCTCGCCATGTCCGGTACGCGCACACTGGCGCTCCTGCCGGGCGACGACGACGACCCCGTCCTGGCGGGGCTGCGCACGGCCGCCGTGGACTTCCGGAACCTGCCGATCGGCGCGGGCCTGCGCACCAACACCGCCATCACGGAGGCGGACGGCACCACCACGAAGATCAACGAACCCGGCCCGGAGCTCTCGGCAGCGCAGGTCGAGGCCCTCCTCGACCTCGTCGTGGCCGAGAGCGACGGCGCCGCCTGGCTGGTCCTCGCCGGATCACTCCCCCCGGGAGTGCCCGCAACCTTCTACTCGAGGGTCACGGCTGCGGTCCGCGACGCCTACGGTGCCTCCGCGCCGCTCGTGGCCATCGATTCCTCCGGCGAGCCCCTGATCGAGGCGGCCGCCGGTGTTCCCGCACCGGATCTGCTCAAGCCCAATGCCGAGGAGCTCAGCGAGCTGACGGGGATCGGGGTCGGGGACGAACTGGAGGAAGATCATGAACTGGCCGCCAAGGCCTGCGCGGTGCTCATCACCGCCGGGGTGGGCGCGGTCCTGGCAACCCTGGGTTCCAAGGGCGCCCTGCTCGTCACGAACGCGGGGGCATGGCACGCCGTGCATCCGCCGGTCGTGGCGCGATCGACGGTAGGTGCGGGAGACTCCGCACTGGCCGGATACCTGCTGGCGCACAGCGCAGGAGAACTCCCTGAGAACTGCCTGCGCCAGGCCGTTGCCCACGGATCGGCGGCAGCCGCCCTTCCGGGTTCCACTGTTCCGTCGCTCGACCAGACGACGCCTGCCGCCGTCGTGGTCACTCCCCTCATGGTCACGCTTCCCGTGATCGAACCGAGCACTACCGGGTCCAACGCCGGGCCCCCTGTACAGGAGGAATTCTGATGTCCGATCTCATCACTCCGGAGCTCGTGTCTCTGGACCAGGATCTGGGGACCGAGCGCTCCTCGGTGATCCGGTATCTCGCGGAGCAGGTCGCCGCGCAGGGACGTTCAACGGGGGCGGACGGCCTCTACGCCGACGCCCTCGCCCGGGAGGAGAAGACGTCCACCGGGGTCCCCGGCGGAATCGCGATCCCGCACTGCCGCTCGACGGCGGTCACCGAGGCGACGCTCGCCATGGCCCGCCTCGCGCCGGCCGTGGACTTCGGGGCCAAGGACGGCCCCGCTGACCTCGTGTTCTTCATCGCGGCTCCCGACGGCGCGGACCAGGAGCACCTGAAGCTGCTCTCCAAACTGGCACGCTCGCTGATCAAGAAGGACTTCACCGCCTCGCTGCGCGCCGCACGGACTCCCGCCGACGTCGTCGCGCTGGTCAACGGCGCGCTCGGCATCGGGGACACCGCAGCAGCAGCCACCGCGACGGCGGGAGCGGGAGCCCACGCAGCGGGCACGGCGACCGGGACCTCGGCAGGCACCCGGGCGAGCGAGGCCGCCGACACCCTGGGCACTTCCCGCGAGGGTACGGACACCACCGGGCCCGCCGTGGAGCACTCCGCCACGGGTACGAAGGTGCGCCGCCTCGTCGCCGTCACCGCGTGCCCCACCGGCATCGCGCACACCTACATGGCAGCGGACTCGCTGGTGGCCGCGGCCAACGAGCGCGGGATCGATCTCCAGGTCGAGACGCAGGGATCCTCCGGCGCCACCCCCCTGGACCCCGCGGTCATCGCCGCGGCCGACGCCGTCATCTTCGCCGTCGACGTGGACGTCCGCGACAAGCAGCGCTTCGCGGGCCTCCCCGTGATCAGCGCGCCGGTCAAGCGCGGCATCGACGAGCCGGGCGTGATGGTGGAGGAGGCGCTCGCCGCCGCGGAGAACCCCAACGCACGCAGGGTCGCCGGCACCACCGGTGGCGGCGAGCAGGCCGACGACGACGGCGGCAGGGACAGCATCGGCAGTACGTTGAAGCGTGCGCTGCTCACCGGCGTGAGCTACATGATTCCGTTCGTGGCCGGTGGCGGCCTGCTGATGGCCCTCGGCTTCCTGCTCGGCGGTTACCTCATCACCGAGACTGCCGACGCCATCACACTCGAGAACAGCTTCGCCGATCTGCCCGACGGGGGGTTGAGCACCTATCTCGGCGCGGTGGCTTTCAAGATCGGCCAGTTGTCGCTCAACTTCCTGATCCCGGCGCTGGCCGGCTACATCGCGTATGCCCTGGCGGACCGCCCCGGCATCGCTCCCGGTTTCGTGGCAGGGTCCGTGGCCGGATTCATGGGCGCAGGGTTCCTCGGCGGCATCGTCGGCGGCCTTCTCGCCGGGTACGTGGCCATGATGATCGGACGCCTCTCGGTTCCGAGGTGGCTGCGCAGCCTCATGCCCGTGGTCATCATCCCGCTCCTCGCCTCGATCGTCGCGTCGGGGCTCATGTTCCTCGTCCTCGGTGGTCCGATCGCTGCACTGACGAACGGCCTGAACGACTGGCTGTCCGGCCTGACCGGCACCGCGGCCGTGGGACTCGGCGTCATCCTCGGACTCATGATGGCGGTCGACCTGGGCGGGCCCGTGAACAAGGTGGCCTACTCCTTCGCCGTCGCCGGCCTCAGCGCGGGTTCCCTCGACAATCCTGCTCCCCTGCAGATCATGGCGGCCGTGATGGCCGCCGGCATGGTTCCGCCCCTGGCCATGGCGCTGGCGACGGCGATCGACCGCCGTCGGTTCACGGTCGCCGAGCGGGAGAACGGCAAGGCCGCCTGGTTGCTCGGAGCTGCTTTCATCTCCGAGGGGGCCATCCCCTTCGCGGCCGCTGATCCGCTCCGCGTGATTCCCGCGTCCCTGCTCGGTTCTGCCGTCACCGGAGCGATCATCATGGGCACCGGGGTGACCTCCCAGGCGCCGCACGGTGGGATCTTCGTCTTCTTCGCCATCGGGAACGTCCTGATGTTCATCATCGCCGTCCTCGTCGGCATGGTCATCTCGGCACTCGCCGTGATCGCCCTCAAGCGCTATGCCACCCGCAAGAAGGACACCCCGGTCGCCGAGCCGGTTGCAGCCTGACCCCCGGTCCGGTTGGCTGTACAGGGAACCACCTACGAAAAGGAGCACATCATGGCAGAACGCAAGGCAACAGTTGCGAGCCGCGTGGGGCTGCACGCCCGCCCGGCGTCCATCTTCGCGGAAGCCGCGGGTGAACTGCCGCTCGAGGTCACCATCGCCAGGGACGGCGATCCCGCAGAGGAAGCCATGGATGCGGCCAGCATCCTCTCGCTCATGAGCCTGGGTGCCGCCCACGGAGACGTGATCGTCCTGCGGGCCGAGGGGGAAGGCGCCGAGGACGCGCTGGAGAGCCTCGCACGGATCATCGAGACGGACCACGACGCCGAGTAGACCGCACGAACAAGGGGCATCCTCCGCCGTGTCTACGTGGCGGAGGATGCCCCTTCTGTGTCCCCAGCAATCAGGACCGGTAAGTGGGTCCACCCGTTCTAATGGACACACCTACCGGCCGGCAACCCCCGCTGACCCCCCACGGTCCGCGGCAGTTACATATTCATAATTTTTACACACCATGATGAAATCGTGAACACCCCCAGGACACGATTGCGTCACTATCGGCAGCAGGGCTCATCGACCCGCGGGCAAGGGACCTCGACCGGCGCGGATCCGACTACGCGAGCTTGTTGGACGGAGCCCGGTTGCGTCTGCTGAGCGCGTGGCTCAACCAGATCAGGCACAGACCCACCACCGTGAGCAGGATCGCGGAGAAGGGGAGGATGATGTCCCACTGCTGGAGGTCGAGCGGCAGGAGCCGCAGTGCCACGAAGACCACCACGATCGAGAATCCGGCGGCGAGGAACGCGCAGGCGAGCCGGTGGAGCGAACGGGAGCGGAGGTCGAACACCGATCTGACCGCGGGGATCACGAGGCAGGCGGCGACATACCCGGGGTACAGCCGCCCCACGGCCGCATAGTGCTGCACCGCGTCCTGGTCCCCGAAGTCCCGGAGTCCCGCCGAGCTGAAGGGCAGGTCGCTGATCAGGAAGAGGTACAGGGTGGCAGCCACGGTCATCCCCAGAATCACCAGGCCCACCGGGCCGGTGATCAGGCGGCGCGCGAGGAATGAGCCGAGAGCCGCCGCCACGCGCATGCCCAGAAGCATGAAGACCGCATAGAGCACCAGGCGCAGCACCAGGTTGGCAGCGTTACTGCCACCGATGATGGCGTCCACGGCCTGATAGATCGGCTCGATGGACAGGCCCACGGCGATGGTCAACAGGACGAGAGCCATGAAGACGGTCCGGCCGTGGCCCTTCAGCGCACCGGGGACCCGGATGACGGCACCCACCGCACACAACACGAGCACCACCCACTGGATCACCAACGGAGTCATCCCAGGTTCTCCCACATCGCGCGGTCCTTGCCGTCGTCGAGCTCGGCCCGCCTGATCTGCTTGCCCAGCACGTCCAACCGGTCACGCGCGAGGAAGACGAGGTCGAGGTCGGACATGGCGCACAGGGCGCGCGCACGGCCGTCCTGCGGCCAGCCGCCCTCCTCCGGGGTGAGCAGTCCCGTCACCACCAGGCCACTGGTCAGCGACACCCCGGCGAGCCTGGCGGCCTGCATCGCGATCGGGGGCGCCAGACGGCCGGCCGTGAGCTGGGCGGAAAGATTCTGGCGGGCAACACCGGTGCTGGCTGCCAGTTGCTGGCGGAGGTCCCCGGGATCCACGGCTTCGATCCAGGCCCGCACCGAGTTACGGTGCGGGAAGGGAGCGAGGTCCAGGTGCAGATCGGCGCCTGCGCGCTCCCTGTCCTCGCTCCGTGCGACCAGCAGACGCAGGATGTCCACGTGGGAGACCTGACTGACCAGCTCCGCATCCGTGGGGTCCTTGATGCCGCCGGGAAGATCCTCGTACCCCTCGAAGGTCGCCAGGGATTCCACGGGAGACATCCCGTACGCCCGCGCTATCGCGATGACGGTGGGCATCGACACCTTGCCCCGTACCAGCTGCTGCGCGAGGGTCGAACGCTTGATACCCGCGACCCTGCAGAGGTCGGACACCGTGTCCTCCGGAGCGATTCGGGAACGCCACAGCTGGAAGGCCTTCGCTGTGACGGCCATCATCACCTTTCGATTGGACATTTCGGGCTCGTGTAGAAGTATACTGGGATTGCTGGCTCCGATTTCTGCGATTCCCCCATACGCAGAACTCGGAGCCAGCTCCAATTAACCCCCTCACGGACTCGATCCCACCGGTAGATCCCCGTCAGCAGCGTTCGGTGTCCCCGCCCGGTCGGCTCACGCCCATGTCAGGCCCGGTGCCGGGCCCGGAGGACGATTTCCCCGAACAGACCCTTTCCGGCGTGCACCTCAGGCCCTGCTGCTAGCGCAGCCGCGACCCGCCGAGGGTGACGTCCACGAACACCAGCCGGTGATCGCTGGCGGGGAAGGGGAAGATGCCGGTCAGCTCGGAGCCCGGCGTGCCGGCCAGCGGCCAGAACACACCTGAGTCCGCCACCCGCAGATTCCTCGACGGCAGGACGTAGTCCACACGGAGGTTACCGGAGGAACGGTCCTCGAAGTCAGCGGTGTCGTACTGCGGATTGCCCCGGTGGGCGGCGTTGACCCCGCCCTGGAGGGCCGAGGCCTCGCTCGCGCCCTTCGAGGCAGGCATCGGATCCTGGATCAACTTGTGCCCGAGCAGCTGGTCGATCGAACCCTCCAGTGAATCGCCGTCCTGCGGGTCACTGTTCTGGTCACCCATCACCACGAAGCGCTCACCGCGCTTGAGGCCACCCGTCGCGCCGTCGTCGTCGTAGATGTAGGAGGCGGTCGATCCCCCGGTCACGTAATCGGACCAGAACCTGATCTCGTCACTGTTGCGCTTTCCGTTGCGATTCTCCGCACCGTCGAACACCGGCGGCGTGGGGTGACTCGCCAGCACGTGGACGGTCTTGCCTCCCACCCTGATCGGCACATCCCAGTGGGATTTACTGGACAGCGGAAGGATCGCGAGCTCGGACTCCGTGTACCAGTCGCCGGACTCGTCCGTCGCCGGGTTGTCCGGCAGGAGGGCTCCTGGCATGTCCTGCCACAGGAAGCCCTGGAACGTGCGCACCGATTCGGTCCGAATGGGATGCTTCGAGTAGATCACCATGCCGTACTGGCCCTCGAACGCGCCGAACCCGAGTGCATCGTCGGCGCCGCCGACCACGCCGTCCTTGTTGAGGTCGGATCCGCTCGGTACGCCTGTATTGGTGGGAGCGGTGTACACGTAGGGGTACTTCAGCGCCGCTCTACCGTTCTGGCCGACGCCCAGGTAGTTCTTGTTGAACAGGTCTGCGGCCCGGTTGTCCGGCGAGTAGTCGAACTCGTTGATGAGTACCACGTCAGGCCGGTTGGTCTGCACGATCTCCGCGACAGCCCGCGCCTGCGCGTCATCGGGCGTGCTGAGGTCCCGGACCAGTTGACCTGCGGCGCTGCGGTTGAGACTCGCGTTGTAGGTGGCGAAGCGGATGTCCTGCGTACTGCCGAGGCTCTTCACCGTCATGGCCCGCCGGGCATCCTCCGCCGAGTCGGCCATCGCCGCCGGCGCAGAACCGAGCAGGAGCGAGGCGGCCAGCAGGCCGACCGAGCACAGTGCAGTAACTCGCATGGTTCGCCTCCTGGGACTCCGGGCGCGGACCAGACCTCGAAGGTTGTGCGTCCGCGGTTGTTCGCTTCGGTAACTTAACCCTAGCTTCCGGAGACTCTGCGGAGCTGTCCGGCAGGTAACGATTCGAGGTCGACACGGCGTCGCTCGTACACCGGAGGGCGCGCCGGTCCCTGCACTCCGAGCACCTGCTCCGCGGCGTCGACGGCATGCTCCAGGTGACACACCGCATCGGTGTAGCGCTGGGGCTCCCGCCTGCCGTCAGCGGTTTGCTCCACGCCGTCCCGTTCCAGCCGTGCCGCACGGAGCGCGCGGAGGATCGGCTGTGCCGCTGGATTCGAGGGATCATGCATCCCCGGATAGTCGATCGCCTTGGCGGGATCGACGTCGTAGTCCGCCCATCGCTCCACCGCCGCATCATGGCGACGCCGCAGCGCGTTCCAGGCCGCATCGACCGCCCGGGTCTTCCGCCCGGTGTGCCGACGCCATGCCCACACCGTCGCCACACCGGCGGAGACCAGGCCGACCGCGAGCGCGAGTACCGCTCCGAGGCCGCTCGATGCTCCCACGAGCACACCGGCGCCCGCGATCACGACGACGCCTCCGAAGCCCACCCAGAAATAGTCGTCGGCGCCCCCGCCCCGGCGGGAGACGGCATCGATCCGCCAGGCGGACAGGGCAACCGTCGCGATGATCACCGCGCAGGCGGTCAGGGTTCCGGTCAGGGCAACAGCGTCCATGGATTCCTCCTTGCGCGGTGTCCGCAGACCGGTGGGTCCACTTCGACCGTCGAGTAATTCCTCTTACAAGTGCAAACGAACGAGGCCGCCCAGTCAATCCCGATTCCGGCAACTATCCGACGATCCAACCGGCGGGGACCGCTGTACTCTCTCGATGAGACCGGAAGGAAGATGCCCCGTGCCACTGTGGTTGCAAGCGTTCCTGTGGGGCCTCGTGGCCGGTGGTGCACTGCTGATCGGATCCGCGATCGCCTGGAAATGGAAGGTGTCGCCCCGCACCGTCTCCTTCGTGATGGCCTTCGGAGCGGGTGTCCTCATCTCCGCCCTCGCCTTCGAACTCGTCGACGAGGCACAGGAGACGGGCGGTCTGGTACCGACGGTGCTCGGTTTCCTCGTCGGCGCCGTCACCTATGTGGGCGCGAACGTCCTGCTCGCGCGGAAGGGCGCTCAGCATCGGAAACGCGCGGGCAACCAGCAGCCCTCGGAGGACGAGAACGCAGGGAGCGGAAACGCGATAGCCCTCGGCGCGCTCCTGGACGGCATCCCCGAATCCGTGGTGCTCGGTCTCGGCCTCGTGGCGGGCGGGGCCGTCAACCCGGCCGTCCTCGTGGCCATCTTCATCTCCAACGTGCCCGAGGGTCTCTCCAGTACTGCCGGGATGAAGACCGCGAAGCGCAGCTCCCGGTACGTCTTCGGCCTGTGGGGTGGGATCGCTCTGGTCTCCGGCTTCGCAGCCCTGGCCGGCTACGCCCTCCTCGACGGCGCCTCGGGGGCCACGATCGCGTTCATCACGGCGATCGCCGCCGGCGCGATCCTCGCCATGGTGGCCGACACCATGATCCCGGAGGCCTTCGAGCGCCAGCACATGCTGACCGGCCTGATCGCCGCGCTCGGGTTCCTCACCGCGTTCGTGGTCCACAGCGTCTCGGGATAGGCCGGGGAAAGGGTAAGTCCCCGGGACACATCCCGGGGACTTCCTGTGGTGGGCCCTGAGGGGCTCGAACCCTCGACCCACGGATTAAAAGTCCGTTGCTCTAGCCAACTGAGCTAAGGGCCCGCCACACCACCTCCGCGCCGTCGATGAGTCCTGGGGACCCACCGTCGCGGGGCGATGACCCGCCCACTTTATCGCAATCACCCGGTCTGCGGAGAACGGGGAGCCCGGCAGGGACCCATCCGTGATCCTGCGCAGGAGTATCCTCGTTCCATGGATGGCGACTACACGAACAGAACACCCCGGCCCCACAAGCCGAAGCCGTTCGCCCCCGCAGACTTCGAGGTTTTCGCAGGCGGGGCAGACCCCTCGCGGGTGTCGGAGGCCGCGCACATGGCGGCCCACGCCCTGGTCCACCACGGCCGAGGAACGGACGATCCCGCGGTGACGCGGCGACTCGTGGAGCTCGCGGACCGTCAGGGTCTCGAGGCCATCGCCGAGCTCTGGGCCGAGAGCCCGGCCCGGTCCCTGCCGGGGGCCCTCTGGCGGTTGTACGCACTGCGCGCGGCCACGCAGCAGAACCCCGAGCGGATCGCCGCATTCTTCGCCTCCGGCAAGGAAGTGGCGCAGGTGTCGCAGGTCGTGGCCGGCGTTGCGGAACCCCCGGGAGCGGGAGAGATGACCCTCATGGCCGACACCATCCTCTCCGGTGCCTTCGAGGGTGAGTTCGACGTCGCCCTGGAACGCTTCGCTGCTTTCTGCCGCGTGGTGGCACTGGGCCAGGCCAATCATGCCGATGACGCCGAATTCGCCGATGGCCCCCACGCCTCCAAGCTGACCCGCAATTCGCACCAGCTGATCCGGACGGCCGAGGACCTCGAGCACGCGGCGGCCTCCTGGCGGCTCGGAGAGCTCGACTGAGGCGGTCGACAGGGCCGGTGTTGACAGCGGCTCTGGTGAGGACAAGACTTGAACCGGCGTCGGACCGTGGAACCCCCGGGCTTCAACACTCAGCCGCTTCGAGCGGCCTTCCGCCGAGAGGCGCTCCCGGTTCGGCGCCACTACTTTGCCCTCCGGTACCCGATGCGGTGCTCCGAACACCGCCGGCGCCAACAGATCCTTCGAGGAAGAACCCGTGAAGCTACGCCTCTTCCCGCAGGAACATGCTGGGCTGGAACTGCTCTCCACGATGGCGCAGCAACTGGTCCTCGGCGTCGGCACCATGTCCGCGATCCTCGGGGCCTCCACCCAGGAGTACGACCGCCTCTCGGAGGAACTGCACCAGCACGAGTCGACGGCCACCGACCTCCACTTCGCGCTCCTGACCTCCATGCGGACCTCCTTCGTCAATCCGTTGCCCCGGGAGGACCTCTACGCACTGTCCCGCCTGCTCAACGAGGCGATCGAGAAGCTCGACGGTGCCGGCGAGTTGGTCGCCCTCTACAAGCTCAACAAACTGAGCCAGCGGGCAGCCGACCAGCTCGAGGTCATCAACCGGCAGGCCGAACTCACCGCCGTGGCCATGCAGCGGCTCAATTCGATGGAGGACCTCGAGGAGTACTGGATCGAGATCCTCCGGCTCGCCCGACGGGCCGAGCGCACCCACCGGAGCTGGTGCGCGGAACTGCTCAACGATCACAAGCCCCTGGTCTACGCGCGGCACCGCGATGTGGCCAATCAGCTGGTCGATGTCACGAAGGACATCCGGAAGGTGGCCACCCAGGTGGGCAGCATCCTCGTCAAGGAATCGTAGGTGGAGCCCTTCCTCCTGGGTGCGGTGATC
This sequence comes from Arthrobacter sp., assembly GCA_030146405.1. Taxonomy (GTDB): domain Bacteria; phylum Actinomycetota; class Actinomycetes; order Actinomycetales; family Micrococcaceae; genus Arthrobacter_D. The sequence continues at coordinate 5,338 of JASLBS010000109.1, read as the reverse complement.
GTAGTGGCCGGCGGCTTCGCCTTCCTGAACGGTTTCCACGACGTCTCCAACTCCGTGGCCACGGCGGTCCGGACCCGGGCCCTCACCCCGACCGTCGCCGTTCTGCTCGCAGCCTTCTTCAACCTGCTCGGTGCCCTGCTGAGCACGTCGCTGGCACTGTTCCTCACCGGGGTGGGCGTGGGTCTCCCCTCGGGGCCCATCGGGCTCGGGATCCTCGTCTCGGCCCTGCTGGCCGCCTGCATGTGGGGTGTGGTCACCTGGTACCGGGGCAAACCCTCGTCCTCCACCCACGCCCTGCTCGGCGGGATCATCGGCGCCGGTGGTGCCTCGCAGTTGACCCACGGCCCGGCGATGGAGGGCGTGGGCCAGGCCCTCCTGCTGCAGCTCGCGCTCCCGCTCGTCCTCTCCCCGATCATCGCGTATGTGCTCGCCTACCTGGCCGTCTTCCCGGCGACCTGGCTGATGCGCCACGGCTCCCCGGCGGAGGTGAACCGCGGCAACCGCATGGCGCAGTCGGTGCTCGCCGGCGCGTTCGCCCTCGGCCATGGGCTGCAGGACGGCCAGCGGACCATGGCGGTGGTCCTCCTGGCGCTCGTGGGCGCCGGGTATGCGTCGGGCTCCAGCATGCCGCTGTGGGTACAGCTGTTCGCCGCGATACTGCTCGCCACGGGATCACTCTTCGGAGGCTGGCGCATCACCCACACGCTCGGCAACCGGCTGGTGAGCATCGACCCGCTGCGCGGTATGACGGCGCAGGGCGTCAGCTCGGCGATGCTGTTCATCGGGGCCTTCTCGCTGCAGTTCCCCCTGTCGAGCACCCATACCATGACGTCGGCGATCGTGGGGGCCGGGGCCAACCAGCGCTTCGCCTCGGTACAGCGCGCCAATGTTGCGAGCATCCTCGCCGTCTGGCTCGGCACGGCCCCGGTGACGGCGCTGCTGAGCGCCGTCTTCTTCCTGGCCATCAGCCCCGTGCTGTAGTCCGGCCGCCTCGTCCCGGGCTTCCGCTGGCCACAGTCCACGACGAGAGCCTAGGATCCATGCACATCATCTGACCCGGAACACTGCGACACGATGCGCGGCACGCACTGCCGGAAACGCCGACGGCGGCCCCCTCAGGGGCCGCCGTCGTCATCTTGCTGCCGTGGGGGGAATGCCGCCTATCCGAAGCGGCCGGAGACGTAGTCCTCGGTGGCCTTCTGGCCGGGATTGTTGAAGATGGTGGTGGTCTCGTCGTACTCGATGAGCTTCCCGGGCTTCCCGGTGCCGGCGATGTTGAAGAACGCCGTCTTGTCCGAGACGCGAGCGGCCTGCTGCATGTTGTGGGTCACGATCACCACGGTGTACTCGGACTTCAGCTCGTTGATGAGGTCCTCGATCGCGAGCGTGGAGATGGGGTCCAGGGCCGAGCAGGGCTCGTCCATCAGGATCACCTGGGGAGACACGGCGATGGCACGGGCGATGCACAGGCGCTGCTGCTGGCCACCCGAGAGCCCTGAGCCCGGACGGCCGAGGCGGTCCTTCACCTCGTTCCAGAGGTTCGCGCCCTGGAGGGACTTCTCGACGAGCGCGTCGGCGTCGGACTTGCTGATGCGCTTGTTGTTCAGCTTCACGCCCGCGAGCACATTGTCACGGATGGACATCGTCGGGAACGGGTTGGGCCGCTGGAAGACCATGCCGATCCGGCCGCGGACGGTCACGGGATCCACTGCGGTGTCGTACAGGTTGTCGCCGTCGAGCAGGACCTCACCCTCGACACGCGCTCCGGGGATGACCTCGTGCATGCGGTTCAGGGTGCGGAGGAAAGTGGACTTCCCACAACCCGACGGACCGATGAACGCCGTCACCGAGCGGGCTTCGATGTTGATGTTGACGTCCTCCACGGCAAGGAACTTGCTGTAGTAGACGTTCAGGTCCTTGACGTCGATCCGGTTGGACATGACTTCCTTATCGGGTAGGTACCGCGGGTGGTCAGCGGCTGGTCTTGGGGGCGAACATGCGGGCGACCGCCCGCGCGGCCAGGTTGAGCACCATGACCATCGCGATCAGCAGGAGCGCTGCTGCCCAGGCACGCTGGGTACTCGGGTCGGGCGACGTCGGGGAGGTGGGCGTCAGGATCTGGTAGTAGATGAAGGTGGGCAGCGAACTCATCCAGCCACTGAACACATTCACGTTGATCGAGGTGGCGAATCCAGCGGTCACCAGGATCGGGGCGGTCTCGCCGATCACACGCGCGATCGCCAGGGTCACACCCGAGGCGATGCCCGAGATCGCCGTCGGGACGACCACCTTCGTGATGGTCCGCCACTTGCGCACCCCCAGGGCGTAGGACGCCTCGCGCAGTTCGTTCGGCACGATCTTCAGCATCTCTTCCGTGGAACGCACCACCACCGGGATCATGAGGACCGAGAGCGCGACGGCGGCCACGAAGCCCATCCGCGTGCCGGGGCCGAGGAGGATGGCGAAGAGGGCGGCGGCGAACAGACCGGCGACGATCGAGGGGATACCGGTCATGACATCCACGAAGAACGTGATGGCCTTCGTGAGATTCTTCCCGGCTCCGTACTCCACGAGGTAGACCGCCGTGAGCATCCCGATCGGCACGGAGATCAGCGTGGCCCAGAAGGTGATCTGGAGAGTCCCGAGCACCGCGTGGTAGGCACCGCCCAGGATCGGGGTGCCGTCCTCCAGGGCCTGGTTGTCCACCGCACCGGTGATGCCGTTCATCGAGGTGAAGAAGAAGTTGTAGCTCAGCCCGGGGACACCGCGTTCCAGGACCGTCCAGAGCACGGAGACCAGGGGCAGCAGGGCGAGCAGGAAGGCCCCGTACACGAGGTACGTGACGAAACCGTCCTTGGCCTTGCGCTCGCCCTCCCCCACTGCGGTGACGAGGGTGGCGGCGAGGACGAACACGATGGCCGAGATCACCGCCCAGCCCACCACGCTGAAGCCGATGAGGGAGGAGAGTGCTGCCCCCAGGACTACCGAGGCGGCGAGCACCACCCACACTGCGTAGGAGGGCAGCTTGCCACGAGTGAGCTGCGACTGGCGGCGCTGCAGGGTCTGATCCACGGCCATTTAGTTCGCTCCCGAGAATTCTTTGTGGCGGCTGATGATGAACCGGGCGATCATGTTCACGACCAGGGTGATGACGAAGAGCACGAGGCCCGCGGCGATCAGCTCGCTGAGCCGCAGACCGAAGGCCTCGGGGAAGTTCAGTGCGATCTCGGCCGCGATGGTCTGGTTGCCGGACTTCACGAGGCTGGGCGAGAGCAGACCGGGCGAGAGCACCAGGGCCACGGCCATGGTCTCACCGAGAGCGCGGCCCAGTCCCAGCATGGTGGCGCTGACGATGCCGGGTCTCGCGAAGGGCAGCACGGCCATCCGGACCATCTCCCAGCGGGTGGCACCCATGGCCAGCGCCGCCTCCTCGTGGAGGTTCGGCGTCTGGAGGAAGATCTCCCGGCTGAGGGAGGTGATGATCGGGATGACCATGACGGCGAGCACCACACCTGCGGTGAGGATCGTCTTACCGGTCTGGCTCGGGGGTCCCGCGAAGATCGGGAGCCAGCCGAGGTTCTCCGAGAGCCAGGTGAAGACCTTGGCCATCTGCGGGGCGAGGACGATGTAGCCCCAGGCTCCGTAGATGACCGACGGGATTGCCGCGAGCAGGTCGATGACGTACCCGAAGATCCGCGCGAGGCGGCGCGGGGCGTAGTGCGAGATGAACAGGGCGACGGCGATGCCCACGGGAGTGGCGATCAGCAGGGCGATCGCGGCCGCGACGATCGTCCCGATGACGATCGGCAGGATGTAGGCACCGAAGCCCTCGCCACCGGTGACCAGCGTGGGGTCGGCCGAGAACACGGGCAGCGCCTGGACGAGCAGGAACATCGCGACGCTGAAGAGCACCACCAGGATCAGCACACCGGCGGTGAGGGAGACTCCGGAGAAGATCTTGTCGCCGGCGCGGCCCCGGTCCGTCGACGCTTTCAGCGAATTGGTTGACACGTCTTTGCCTTCCGGGCGGTCGAGTTCAGATGCGGTGCCGACCCGCCACGGGCAGGTGCCGAGGTCACTGCGGGTTCCCGCCGTCGAGGGCGGGTGGTTCCGTCCGGTCCGCTGGGACCGGACGGAACCGATGAAGCGCTTCCTAGGAAGCGACCTCGATGGAGTCGATCGCCGTCTGGGCCTGCTCGCGCAGCGACTCGGAGATCGGGGCACTTCCTGCGGACGACTCGGCTTCTGCCTGGCCGTCCTCACTGATGACGTAGGAACCGAAGGCCTTGACGAGGTCCACGGTCTCCTGGCTGTCGTAGGTGGTGCAGTAGATGTGGTAGCTGATCAGGACCACGGGGTACGCACCGGACTCGGTGGTGTCGCGCTGGAGCTCGAGTGCCATGTCGTTCTCGGGGCGGTCCTCGACGGGGTTCGCGACCTCCACCGCGAGAGCGGCTGCTTCCGAACTGAGTTCGGTGTACTCCTCGCCGACCTTGACGTGGGTCTGGCCCAGGCTGCCGACCGCGGAGGCGTCGGCGTAGGTGATGGCGCCGTCGGTGGAGGTGACGGTCTGCACCACGCCGGAGGTGCCCTTGGCGTTCTCGGACTGGTACGCCGAGGGCCAGGTCCCGCTGGCCTCGTCGGTCCAGTCCTCGGGAGCAGCAGCGGCGAGGTACTCGGTGAAGTTCTCGGTGGTGCCGGACTCGTCCGAGCGGTGGACAACCGTGATCGGGGTGTCGGGGAGCTCCGCGTCCTCGTTCTGGGCGGCGATCGCGGGGTCGTTCCAGGTGCTGATCTCGCCCTTGAAGATCTGCGCGATCGTGGCGGCGTCGAGGTTGATGTTCTCGACACCCTCGACGTTGAACGCGACGGCGATCGGGGAGATGTAGGCGGGGATGTCGATGGCGCCGTCGGGGCCGCACACCTCCATGGCCTGGGTCATCTCGTCCTCGCTGAGGTAGGCGTCCGAACCGGCGAACTGCGCGCCACCGGCCAGGAAGGCCTTCCGGCCGGCGCCGGAGCCGTCAGGCGAGTACTGCACCTGGGCGTCGGAGTTCATGTTCTGGAAGCCGGTGCGCCAGGCCTCCATGGCCGAGTTCTGCGACGAGGCGCCGATACCGGTCAGGGTGCCGGAGACCGCCATGCCCTCTGCCTGCTCGGAAGCGGACGAGGAGGAACCTTCGGCCGGCGCCGGCTCGCCGGTGGCGTTGTCGGAACCGCAGGCGGTCAGCGCCAGTGCAGCGACGGAGATGACTGCCGCAGCGCGGCCGAAGTGAAGAGCCTTCACGGGATATTGCCCCTTCCAGGGAAGTGTTCATCGGTGCCCAGGGCACACGGT
>JASLBS010000085.1 GCA_030146405.1 Arthrobacter sp. | reverse complement strand
GGCATTGTCGGTTGCGTCGCTGCGGTCATCGAGGATCAATTGGGTGCGCAGACCCTGCTGGACGAAGCAGTGCGCGGTCTCGGCGGCACCGGAAAGGTCATCCGCTTGCACCACAACGTGCATTCCACCACCTCTTCTCTGCTCCCTGGTCTGTCGGACGGCCGGTTACGAGGGTTTGCCCCTGGCGTGGTCCTCATCATGTCAGGTATGCGCGATACGCGCCATACCCCTTGCGCAAAACGCGCACCGGTGGAACAGTGATGGAGATTACACGGCGCCTTGCATCCAAGCCGCTGCTTTCCGCTCTAACGAGAGGTCAACGATGACCGGTCTTCCTCATGGCAGACAGCTCAGCCGACGCCACCTCCTGCAGTTCAGCGCACTCGCTGGGATCCTTGCAGGATCGGGGAGTCTTAGTGCCTGCGCCGGACCCACCGGACTACCCGGGCCCAGCACGTTGACGCTGGCGTTGAACCGATCATTGGTGAGTCTGGACAACAAGCTCAACCAATTCGACGCGGCCGTCACAGTGCAGCGCGCAGTACGGCAGGGACTGACCGCCATCGGACCGGACACGAAGCCGATCCTGATCCTCGCCGAGTCCTTCGAGCCGACCGGCCCCACCGAATGGACGGTCCGGTTGCGCGAGGGGATCTGTTACTCCGACGCGAGCCCTGTCACGGTAGAGGACGTGGCGACGGCGCTGACTATGTACCAGCAGGTCCAGGGCTCCTTCGTCGCCGGATTCTTCCCCGAGTTCCCCACCGTGGTCCCTGTGGACGAGCGGACCTTCCGGATGGAATCACAGCAGCCCATCCCCATCCTCGATTCCCTCATGAGCATGATCCTGATCAGCCCCGCGGCCCAGAACAAGCCCGAGGAATTACAAGAAGGACTGGGATCCGGGCCGTACCTGGTGGCGAACTTCAATCGTGGTGCCGGCACCTACAGTCTTCGGCGTAACGAGAACTACTGGGGCCCGCCGGCCGAGGTCGAGAACGTCGAGGTGCGCTTCCTACCCGAAGAATCGAGTCGCGTGATCGCCCTGCGCAGCGGTGAGGTGGATGTCATCGACTCAATCACCCCGGATTCACGGGAACAACTCGAGGGCCTGCCGGGCATCACCCTCCAGGAGGCCTCGAGTCTGCGGTTGAACCAGATCTTCTACAACTTCCGCAAACCAGCCGATCATCCCCTTTCCGATCCCCGCGTCCGGCAGGCACTGAGCATGGCCGTCAACGGGGAGGCTCTGGTTCGCGACGTGCTGGTCGACGCCGTCATCCAGGCCGAGGGCGTCACCCCATCGAGCCTCGCCGGCTCCTTCAACGCCGGGAACTACGTCTACGACCCGGAGAAGGCGAAGTCGACCCTGCAACAGCTCGGCGTTACGGACCTGTCCCTGAAGATCATCTGGGAGACCGGTGAGTTCGCCGGGGACACCTCGGTCATGGAAGCCCTGGTGGAAATGTTCGGCGCCGTGGGTGTGCGCACAGAACTCCAACAATTCGAACCCGGCGGGAACATTCTGGCCTGGCGGCAAGGTAAAGAAGGCGACTGGGACCTGCTCGGTAACGGATACTCGAGCCCTACAGGCCTGGCTATCACCATGCTCCAGGGCATGTACGCCGGCACACCGGAGAAGGAAGAGACCCGCGACACCTACCAGGGGTATGTGATCCCCGAGGTCAACGCCGCAATCCAGGCAGCCTCCACGGAGGTGGATCCCCTACGCAGGCAGGAACTGCTCGACGCAGCGCAGCAGGCCGTGTGGGACACCTGGCCGTGCGCGTGGGCGTTCGTCCCCAAATCAGTGCTCGCCCACCGCGAACGTGTCTCCGAGGTGGCGTTGGCCTCGACCAACTCCTACCCGCTCTCCACCGTCCGTCTGGAGGCTTGAGTCGTCATGAGAAACTACATCCTCAAACGCGTCGGCCAGGGTCTACTCACCGTCTTCCTCACCATATCGACGGTATTCATCCTGATCCGTCTGGCCCCCGGCGACCCGGCAGCGTCCTACGCCGGACCACTGGCCACCACCGAGCAACTGAACCGAGTCCGCGAACAGTTCGGCCTGGACCGCTCAGTGGGGGAGCAGTACCTGATCTTCCTGCAGCAACTGTTCACCGGCAACCTCGGTCAGTCGTACTCGTTCCAAGCCCCGGCACTGCAGGTCGTGGCCGAACGCATGCCCTACACACTCACCCTGGCCACCGCGGCGATCCTGCTCACCGCACTGATCGCCATTCCCTTGGGCGTATGGATGTCCCGGCGCCCCGACACCGGCCAGGAACTGGGCGTGAACGTCCTGACCATCGCCGGGCAGTCCATGCCGGACTTCTGGACCGGCATCATGCTCCTGACCGGCTTCGCCGTCCTCATCCCACTGTTCCCCGCCTCCGGGTTCGCGACCTGGGGTGGCCTGGTCCTGCCCACGATCACCATCGCAATCCTGCAGATCGCCCTGATCTCACGGATGGTCCGCCGAGAAATGACCACGAACCTCGCCGCCCCCTACCTCACCGTCGCCCGCTCCCGCGGTGTGCGTAACTCCGCCCTGACCTGGCGGTACGCGATGAGCAACTCAGCGATACCCGTCTTCACCGCCCTCGGCACCCGGTTCGCGGCAATGCTCAACGGCGTCGTCGTCGTCGAAGTGGTCTTCGCCTGGCCCGGCGTCGGATCCCTCATCGTCAGGGCCCTGGAAACCAGGGACTACCCCCTCATCCAGGCAACAGTGCTACTGACCGCACTCCTCGCGGTGGCCGTGCAACTGGTCATCGACCTCGCCTACCCACTCCTGGATCCCCGCGTTCGTCTTGGAAAGGCGGCAGCAGCATGAGCCTCAACGACACCGCGCACCCCACCGGCGCCCACCCCGCCGCATCCCCGGCCACCGAGCCCAGCCCCACCGCCGTCACCCGGCAAGCCATGGCCCGGGCAGGAACCACCCGACGCCGGAACGCCTCGAGGTGGAAAATCATCGCCGGCACCCTCTGCACCCTGCTGGTCATAGTGCCGATCCTCCTCGCCCAAGTCCTGCCCATTCCCGACGCGAACTTCCAGGACCTCTCGGCCCGGCGGCTACCACCGCTGACCGACGGCCACCTGTTCGGCACCGACCAGCTAGGCCGAGACCTACTCTCCCGGGTCCTGCACGGCGGCCAAGTGTCCCTCACCATCGGAATCCTCGCCGTCCTCGTCTCCGGGGCCATCGGCATCATCCTCGGATCAATGGCCGGATACTTCGGCGGGTGGATCGACACCATCGTCTCCCGGTTCCTCGAAGCCCAGATGTCCCTGCCCCTGCTGATGATGCTGCTGCTGGTCGTGGCACTGTTCGGCCCCTCCATCCCGGTGATCACCTTCGTCATCGCCATCGCCCAATGGCCCGAAGTCGCCCGCCTCACCCGATCCATGGTCCTGGTCGAACGCGAGAAACCCTACGTCTCCGCCGCCCGGATCCTCGGACTGCACCGCCTACAGATCCTCATCCGCCACATCATCCCCAACGTCATCAAGCAGGCCACCCTCGTCGTCCTGCTCCTGCTCGCCCAGGCCGTGCTCCTCGAAAGTGCGCTCAGCTTCCTCGGCGCCGGACCACAGCGTCCGTTCGCGACCTGGGGACGCATCATCTCCGACGGCCAGGACTACATCACCACCTCCTGGTGGATGGTCACCATGCCCGGTCTGATCATCGTGCTCATGGTGGTCGGCGTGAACCTCCTCGGCGACGGTCTACGCGACCGGCCACGACGCAAGAAGAAGGGCATCTGACCATGGCCGTCCATCCCGAACCGGGCACCACCAGCACCCGCCCCGACGCGCTCCTGGAGGTCAAGGACTTCCAGGTCGAACTCATCACCGACGCCGGAATCATCCGCGCCGTCGACGCCGTCAGCTTCACCATCCACCGCGGCGAGACAGTGACCATCATCGGCGAATCAGGATCCGGGAAATCGACCACGGCGATGGGCGTGCTCGGGCTCCTCCCGCACGACCTCGCCGTCCTCTCCGGAACCGTCGTCATCGACGGGGTCGACACCACCGCCAACCCCAAAGCCATCACCAAGGTCCGCGGCCGCACCGTTGCCCTGATCCCCCAGGACCCCATGACGGCGCTGAGCCCCGTCCACTCCATCGGATCCCAACTCATCGAAGCCATCCGCATCGCAGGAGCCGCCCCCGCCCGCGACCGGGCAGCCCTGCGAGCGCGCGCCGTACGCCTCCTGGAACAAGTCCACATCCCCACACCGGAGCAACAACTCAAGAAATACCCCCACCAGCTCTCCGGTGGCATGCTCCAACGCGTCCTCATCGCGATCGCCCTGGCCAGCGAGCCGCAACTGCTCATCGCCGACGAGCCCACCTCCGCCCTCGACGTCACGGTCCAGGGCGGGATCCTTGATCTGCTGCTGGAGTTGCAGGAACAACGCGGTATCGGGATCCTCATGATCACCCATGACCTCGGCGTCGCCCGCCTGATCTCTGACCGCATCCACGTCATGAAGAACGGGTCGTTCGTCGAGTCCGGGGACGTCCAACAGATCGTCGACCGCCCCGCCACCGACTACACACGTTCCCTCCTCGCCGCTGTTCCCACCCTGGGCCCCTGGGACGAGACACCCACCCAACCCGCAGTCACCGGGACGAACCATGTATCTCGGCCTGGTGCCCATGCGGCCACCCCCACCGACCAGTCCGGAGCCCACCATGGATAAGCCCTTCCTCTCGGTGAACAACCTCACCGTCGACTACCCGGTCCCCGGCGGGACGTTCCGCGCGGTCGATGATGTGTCCTTCTCCGTCGACAAAGCGCACACGATCGCCGTCGTTGGGGAATCGGGGTGTGGAAAGTCCACCATCGCCAAAGCACTCATGCGCCTGATCACTCCTACCCACGGCACCATCGACCTCGACGGCACCGATATCGCCTCCCTTC
>JASLBS010000101.1 GCA_030146405.1 Arthrobacter sp. | reverse complement strand
CCGGGCTTGGGTACTACCCAAGCCCGGCCCTGCGCGGCATTGGCGAGCAGATTCCGGTGCGTCAGGACCGCGCCCTTCGGCGTGCCCGTGGTACCGCTCGTGTACTGCAGGACGGCGGTGTCCTCCGGGGCCGGACGCCGGTGTGCGGAGGAGAGCGGGCGGGACCGGAGGAGGTAGCGCCACCGCGTCACCCTGCGCGGTCCCGTGAGCTTCTCCGTCGTGGTCAGGGCGGACCTCGCGTCGCGGGCCCGACGCACGGGAAGCCGCAGCGCCAGACGCTTCACCGCGGGCATGGCTCCGACGAGGTCCACCGTCACGATCGCGGTCACGGGGATGTCCTGCGGGAGCCGCTGGACCCTGGGCGCCACCTTGTCCCAGACGATCGCCACCTTCGCCCCGTGGTCCTCGAACTGGTGCCGCAGCTCGCGGTCGGTGTACAGGGGGTTGTGCTCCACCACGATCGCCCCGAGACGGAGCACCGCGTAGAACGCGACCACGTGCTGCGGGCAGTTCGGCAGGACGATCGCCACGCGGTCACCGGCTCCCACCCCCAGCCCTCGCAGGCCCTCCGCGGCGCGCGCGACGGCAGCCCCGAACTCCCGGTAGGTGGTACCCACCCCGAAGAACTCGAGCGCCGTGGCAGGGCCGTGCGTACGCACGGAGGTGTCGAGGAGATCGGCGAGGGTTCCCGGGGGGACCTCGAAGTCCCTCGGGACCCCCGCGGCGTAGTTGGTCACCCACGGTCGGGCTGCCAGATCCATAAGCCTGCTTCCTGTTGTCCGGTTGAACTGTATCGCCACTGCTCCGAACCACGGAAGCCGGGCACCCCTGGGTCACCGGAGCACCCGCAGGCGTCGCAGGACGACCGCGTCCGGTACACTGGACGGCTGAAGGGGAGTAGCTCAGCGTCCGGGAAGGGCGCGCGGCCTGTCGACATACTGGCGTCACCGACGCCCGGCAATCCACCGGATCCCTGATCCGGCGAGCGAGACCTTCGGCCGAACCAGCGCTGCTGCGCACCCCGGCCGGAGCCCTCCCGCTTCCGGCGAGGTGTGCACCAGCTCCCAGAAACCGGAGTGTTCCCATGCCTGCCTCCCCCTCCCCCACTACGCCGTCGCCCGCGGACCTGCGGCGTTGGCGCCAGTACCTCGCCGACGAGCGGGCGGAGGCCGCCACCTACCGTGACCTCGCACGCCGTCGCACCGGTGAGGAGCGCGAGATCCTCCTCGGCCTCGCCGACGCCGAGGGCCGCCACGAGGCCCACTGGCTCGCCCTGCTCGGGGACGACGTAGGGCGCCCCCTGCAACCCTCCTTCCGCAACAGGCTCCTGGGTATGCTGGCGCGCCGCTTCGGATCGGTCTTCATCCTCGCGCTCGCACAGCGCGCCGAGGGCCGCTCCCCCTACGCGAAGGACCCCTCCGCCACCGCCGCCATGGTGGCCGACGAACAGATCCACGAGGAGGTGGTGCGGGGCCTCGCCACGCGCGGGCGTAACCGCCTCTCCGGGAACTTCCGGGCCGCTGTCTTCGGGGCCAACGACGGGCTGGTCAGCAACCTCGCGCTGATCATGGGGATCGGCGCCACGGGTGTCGCCAACTCCTTCATCCTGGTCAGCGGCCTCGCCGGTCTGCTGGCCGGCGCCTTGTCCATGGGCGCGGGCGAGTACGTCTCGGTGCGCTCGCAGCGTGAATTGCTGTCGGCTACCCGTCCCACGCAGATCACCCTCACCGCGGCCAAGGAACTGGACATCGCGGCGAACGAACTGGTGCTCGTCTACCGCGCGCGGGGTATGACGCCGGCCGCCGCGGAGCACCGGGCGTCCGAGCGGCTCGGACTGGTCGATTGCGACTGCGACCCCAGCTTCTCCCTGCAGGCCAAGGAAGCGGACGAGGTCGACGAGCACGAAGCGGTGGGTACCGGCCTCGGTGCGGCGTGGTCGAGCTTCTGCTTCTTCTCCTCAGGAGCCATCATCCCGGTGCTGCCGTACCTCTTCGGGCTCGACGGCACCACCGCCGTCGTCGTGGCCTGCGTCCTCGTGGGTATGGCGCTGCTGGCCACCGGCGCCGTCGTGGGTCTTCTCTCCGGTTCCTCGCCCCTCCGGCTGGCGCTGCGTCAGCTCGCGATCGGGCTCGGCGCCGCGGGCGTCACCTATCTGCTGGGGCTGCTGTTCGGCACCTCGATCGGCTAGCCGGCGGCCTGCTCCCCGAGCACGTGGTCCTCGAGCCTGCCGAGTGTGGCCTCGATGCTGCCGGGGTGACGTCGGGTGAACCCGGTGACCCGGAACACGAACCGCCACGGGACGGCGCGCCCGTCCCACTCCTCACGGACCAGGGTCGCGCCGCCTCGTGGCTCCAGCGTGTAGCGCCAGACGTGCGCCGAGAAGTGACGCCACGCGATCCGGCGACCCTCCTCGAACTCGACCACCCGGTTGAGGATCTTGTAGGGGGCACCCATTCTCATCTCCATCCCGAACGTCGCGCCCTGCGACAGACGCCGGGGACCGTTCGGCTGCTCGCCGCGCACCGTTCCCGACCCGTCGATGACGCTGTGCAGGGCGGGCGTCGCGAGGACCTCGAAGATGCGCTCGGCGGGGGCGTCGATGAGTCGCTCGCGGGAGATCAGATAGGCGGAGTCCGTGCCGGTGGTGGTCATGCTCCCATTGTGCCCGCAACGGGTGCACGGGCCATCCCCCGACGACGAGGGCGCCTTCCTCTGGGAAGGGGCCCTCGTCCTGCAGGGATCTCCTGCTGTCAGGGCTTCAGCAGCACCTTGATGGCGCGTCGCTCGTCCATCGCCCTGTACGCCTCGGCGACCTCCTCCAGCGGCATCTCCACATCGAAGACCCTGCCCGGATTGATCGACCCGTTCAGCACGTCCTCGAGGAGTTCCGGGATGTAGGTGTGCGCCGGCGCCATGCCGCCACCCACCGTGATGTTCTTGGCGAAGAGGACACCGATGGGCAGCTCCGGCCCGCCCGCGGGAACACCGACGAAGCCGAGGCGTCCTCCCGGCCGGGTACTGCGGAGCGCCTGGTCCATGCTCTCCTTGGTCCCGACGCACTCGAGGACGCTGTCCGCGAGGACCCCACCGAGTAGTTCCCGAACCCTGTCCACACCCTCGTCGCCTCGCTCGGCCACGATGTCCGTGGCACCGAACTCGCGGGCGAGCGCCTGGCGGTCCTCGTGGCGTGACATCGCGATGATGCGCTCGGCGCCGAGGCGCTTGGCCGCGAGCACACCGCACAGGCCCACGGCGCCGTCGCCCACCACCACCACGGTGCGCCCGGGGCCCACGCCGGCGGACACGGCGGCGTGGTGGCCCGTCGACATGACGTCGGAGAGCGAGAGGAGGCTGGCTGTCAGCGCGGCATCGGGATCGGTCACGCCGTCCACCCTGCGGAGCGTGCCCTCCGCCTGGGGCACACGTACTGCCTCCCCCTGCCCGCCCTGCAGGAAGTCCCCGTGCTCGTCAGTGCTGCCCCAGCCGGCGAGGTGGTCACAGGCCACCGTGACGCCGTTGAGGCACTGCGGGCACTTCCCGCAACTGTCCACGAACGGAGCGATCACGAAGTCACCCACCGCCAGGTCCCGGACGTCGTCGCCGACGGACTCCACGACGCCGACGAACTCGTGGCCGATCGCCTTGGGTTCCTTGGTGGGCCGCACTCCGCGGTACGGCCAGAGATCGGATCCACAGACGCAGGATGCGGTGACCCTCACCACCGCGTCCGTGGCACGGATGATGCTCGGGTAGTCGCGGTCCTCGACCCGGATGTCGCCGGGCCCGTGGATGATGGTGGCGCGCATGTGTTCTCCTGGAGCTTGCCCTGCAGAATTGGTGATCTCCCTCGCCACTGTACAAGCCGCGTGGCGGCACCCGGGAGGGCATCCGGTGCCGCGCCGGCCCGCGCCACGAGTGCTACGACGGCCGTCGGGGAGTTGTAGCAACGCACTCGTCGTCCACGTGCGTCACCACCCATGGACGACACCACGGACAGCAGGAAGGCCTCCCCCGCGAATGCGGAGGAGGCCTTCGGGGAAGCGCTGGATCAGAGGGTCGCGTAGACCTCACGGAGGAGCTTCGCGGTCTCGGACGGCGTCTTGCCGACCTTCACGCCTGCGGCCTCGAGGGCCTCCTTCTTCGCCTGCGCGGTGCCGGCCGAACCGGAGACGATCGCGCCGGCGTGACCCATGGTCTTGCCCTCGGGAGCAGTGAAGCCTGCCACGTACCCGACGACCGGCTTCGTGACGTTCGCCTTGATGAACTCCGCGGCGCGCTCTTCCGCGTCCCCACCGATCTCACCGATCATGACGATCGCCTTGGTCTCGGGGTCGGCCTCGAATGCCGCGAGGGCGTCGATGTGCGTGGTGCCGATCACGGGGTCACCACCGATGCCGATCGCGGTGGAGAAGCCGAGGTCACGGAGTTCGAACATCATCTGGTAGGTCAGGGTGCCGGACTTCGAGACGAGGCCCACACCACCCTTGCCGGTGATGTTCGCAGGAGTGATGCCGACGAGCGACTCACCCGGCGTGATGATGCCGGGGCAGTTCGGGCCGATGATGCGCGTGACCTGCTTGCCGTCGGCGTCGACCTTCGATTGGGCGAGGGCCCAGAACTCGGCGGAGTCCTGCACGGGTACGCCTTCGGTGATGACGACGACGAGTCCGATGCCGGCCTCGATGGCTTCGACGACGGCGTCCTTGGTGAAGGCGGGCGGCACGAAGACGATCGACACGTCGGCGCCGGTCTCCTTCATGGCTTCCTCCACCGCACCGTACACGGGGAGCGTGACGTCACCGTGGGTGACGGTGGTGCCGGCCTTGCGGGCGTTCACGCCGCCGACCACCTGGGTACCGGCCTTGAGCATGAGGGCGGTGTGCTTGGTGCCCTCACCGCCGGTGATGCCCTGCACGATGACCTTGGAGTCCTTGTTGAGGTAGATAGACATGGTGGGAACCCTTTACTTTCCGTAGGCCAGCGCGGCGGCCTTGTCGGCGCCTTCGTCCATGGTGTCCGCGAGGGTGACCAGCGGGTGGTTGGCCTCGGCGAGGATGCGGCGGCCCTCCTCGACGTTGTTGCCGTCGAGGCGCACCACGAGCGGCTTGTTGGCGTCGTCGCCGAGGATCTCGAGGGCCTTGACGATTCCGTTGGCCACGGCGTCGCACGCCGTGATGCCACCGAAGACGTTCACGAAGACGCTCTTGACCTGGCTGTCGTTCAGGATGACGTCGAGCCCTGCGGCCATGACGCCCGCCGATGCTCCACCGCCGATGTCGAGGAAGTTGGCGGGCTTCACGCCACCGTGCGCCTCGCCTGCGTAGGCGACGACGTCGAGCGTGGACATGACCAGGCCCGCGCCGTTGCCGATGATGCCGACCTGGCCGTCGAGCTTGACGTAGTTGAGGTCGTTCTCCTTGGCCTTGGCCTCGAGGGGATCGGCGGCATCCTTGTCCTCCAACGCGGCGTGACCCTGCTGGCGGAAACCGGCGTTCTCGTCGATGGTGACCTTGCCGTCGAGGGCGAGGATCTCGCCGCTGCCGGTCTTGACGAGGGGGTTGACCTCCACCAGGGTGGCGTCCTCCTTCACGAAGACGTCCCACAGCTTGAGGATGGCGTGGACGACGCCGTCGCGGAGTTCGGGGGCGAAACCGGCGGTGTCCGCGATCTCCTCGGCCTTCGCCTGGTCGATCCCGGTGAGGGCGTCCACGGCGACGCGCGCGAGGGCATCCGGGCGTTCGACGGCGAGCTGCTCGATCTCCACGCCGCCCTCCACCGAGCACATGGCCAGGTAGTTGCGGTTGGAGCGGTCCAGGAGGACGGAGAAGTAGAACTCCTCGGCGATGTCGGCACCCTGTGCGATCATCACGCGGTGCACGGTGTGCCCCTTGATGTCCATGCCGAGGATGTCGGAGGCGTAGGAGAAGGCCTCGTCCGGGGTCTTGGCCACCTTGACGCCACCGGCCTTGCCGCGACCGCCCACCTTGACCTGGGCCTTGACGACCACGACGCCGCCGATCTTCTCGGCTGCTGCCTTGGCTTCTTCTGGAGTGTGCGCCACGATGCCGGCCAGCACGGGAACCCCGTGTGCCTCAAAGAGATCGCGCGCCTGATATTCGAACAGGTCCACGGGCTAGAGTCCTTCTGCGTCGAAGTCGGTTTACAAGAGGGAACTTTAGTCCCTCGGCCCTCAGGCCTTTCCCAGACTAGCGGTTTAGTGAGTAAGGCCACAGTTCTATCCGCGGTAGAAATCGCCGCCCGTTCGTTGAGGCATTTCCGCCCTGCCACGGCGCGGTTCGGGCCCTCGACGAGGCTTTTCGACCGGGCTCAGCCCACCTTGGTCAGCGGTGCGTACCGCAGCAGCAGTCGCTTCTCACCGACGTCGAACCCGACCTTCGCCACGGTCTTGTCACCGGCTCCCTCCACGGACAGCACCGTGCCGTCGCCGAAGCTCGTGTGGTTGACGCGATCCCCCACCGCCACGGAGACCACCTCCTTCTGGGGCTGTACGCGGCCCACGCTCTTCGAGGGCGCAGCACCGCCCGAGAATCCACCGCCGCCGGCACCCCAGTAGGATCCACTGAAGCGCGGGCCGCCGATGCTGCCCTCGGACGTCCAGGCGGGCTTGGCCGCACCTTCGCGTTTCCAGTGGATGAGATCCTCGGGAATCTCGCCGACGAACTGGCTCTGCGGGTTGTACTGGCTCTGGCCCCACATGCTGCGCACCTCGGAGCGCGTGATGTAGAGGCGCTCACGTGCACGGGTCAACCCCACGTAGGCGAGGCGTCGCTCCTCGGCCAGCTCCTTCGGATCAGTCGCGGAACGCTGGTGCGGGAAGATCCCCTGCTCCATGCCGGTGAGGAAGACCACGGGGAACTCGAGGCCCTTGGCGGTGTGCAGGGTCATGAGCGTTACCACTCCCTGCTCGCGGGCCTCCTCCACGGCGCGCTGGACGTCCGCCGCGGAACCCGCAGGCGCATCGGGGATCTGGTCCGCGTCCGCCACGAGTGACACCTGCTCGAGGAAGTCCCCGAGCGTGCCGTCTGGCTTGTCGCGCTCGAACTCGCGGACCACTGCCACGAGCTCGGCGAGGTTCTCCACACGGGACTCGTCCTGGGGGTCGCTGCTGGTGCGGAGTTGTTCCAGGTATCCGGTCTGCTCGAGCACCGCTTCGAGGGCCGCCGATGCACCGGAGCCGTTGGCCACCTCCGCGAGATCGTCGATGAGCTTCACGAACCCTGCCACGGCGTTGACCGAACGGGTGGCCATGCCCGGCGCCCGGTCGGCGCGCCGGAGGGCCTCCATGAAGCTGATCCGCTCACGCTCACCGAGTGCCGCGACGGCGAACTCCGCGCGGTCGCCGATACCGCGCTTGGGCTCGTTGAGGATGCGGCGGAGGTTCACGACGTCGTCCTGGTTCACCAGGACGCGCAGGTACGCGAGGGCGTCCTTGATCTCCTTGCGCTCGTAGAAGCGGGTGCCGCCCACCACCTTGTAGGGCAGGCCCACCCGCAGCAGGATCTCCTCGATGGACCGCGACTGCGCATTGGTGCGGTAGAAGATGGCCACATCGCCGGGCCGGACCCCGTCCTCGTCCTGCAGGCGGTCGATCTCCTCCGAGATGAAACGCGCTTCCTCGTGCTCGTTCTCGCCCACGTACCCGATGATCTTCTCGCCACTGCCCTCCGCGGTCCACAGGCGCTTCTCCGGGCGGTTGGGGTTGCGGGAGATCACCGCGTTGGCGGCACCGAGGATGTTCTGCGTGGAGCGGTAGTTCTGCTCCAGCAGGATGGTGCGTGCGCTCGGGTAGTCGTTCTCGAACTCCACGATGTTGCGTACGTCCGCTCCGCGGAAGGCGTAGATGGACTGGTCCGAGTCCCCCACCACCGTCAGCTCGGCGGGATCATCGGTGGACTCCCCCGGTACGCCGACGATCTCGCGGACCAGAGCGTACTGCGCGTGGTTCGTGTCCTGGTACTCGTCCACGAGTACGTGGCGGAAGCGCCGGCGGTAGTAGTCAGCCACGCCGGGGAAGGCCCGGAACATGAACACGGTCTGTGCGATCAGGTCGTCGAAGTCCATGGCGTTGGCCTGGCGCATGCGCTGCGCATAGCCCGTGTACACCTCCGCCACGGCCTGCTCGAACGGGTCCGACGGGTCGGCGTCCGAGGCGAAGGTCTCCTCGTCGATCAGCTCGTTCTTCAGCGCCGAGATCTTGTGCTGGATGACTTTGGGCGCGAACTTCTTGGGATCGAGGTCCAGCCCCTTGGCCACCAGGGTGACCAGGCGCAGGGTGTCCGCGGAATCGTAGATCGAGAAGTTGGAGTTGAGCCCCACGGAGGCTGCCTCCCTCCGCAGGATCCGTACGCAGGAGGAGTGGAAGGTGGAGATCCACATGCGTTTGGCCACATCGCCGATCAAGGCTTCGATACGCTCCCGCATCTCGGCAGCGGCCTTGTTGGTGAACGTGATGGCCAGGATCTGCCCGGGGTGCGAGCGTCCCGTGGCCAGGAGGTGGGCGATGCGATGGCTGAGCACCCGGGTCTTGCCAGAGCCCGCTCCCGCGACGATCAGCAGGGGAGTGCCCCCGTGCTTCACGGCTTCCTCCTGCTGGGGATTGAGCCCTACCAGCAGCTCCTGGGCCCGCTGCTCGTCCACCCCCACCCGTGCAGGAACGTGCTGTGCCGCCGGGTCCGACGGTTCACCCGCCGCTGTCATCGCCGCCTCGCGCGCACGCTTCTTCTCGGCGGCTGTGGGCGGGGAGACGTAGGGATCGAAGAGCATATCCATGGTGGACCAAGTCTAGGCCGTTGCCCCGACACTCACCGCTGGAGGGTCCCGGGCACGGAACTGCCCCCGCGGAGTTCTCCGCGGGGGCAGTTCCGTGGGCTGGTCGGTAGGGCTGGTGGTGCTACTTTCCCGACTGCAGCTCGTTGTCGTCGATACCGAGGACCAGCAGCTTGCCGCTCTTGCGGTCGGCCAGGTAGTCCTTCATCTCCCGCTTGATGACCGGGAGCAGGAAGTAGACACCCAGCAGGTTGATGAAGGCGCAGACGAACAGTGCGGCATCGGCGAAGCTGATCACCTGATTGAACGTGAGGATGCACCCGGTGACCGTGAAGAACAGGAACACGATCTTGTAGGTGATCTCGGAGACCCGGCCGCGACCGAAGAGGTACTCCCAGGCCTTGAGTCCGTAGTAGGACCAGGTGATGAGTGTCGAGTAGGCGAAGAGCACCACGGCGATCGCCAGGATGTAGGGGAACCAGGGCAGGATGGTGGCGAATGCGTCCGAGGTGAGGATCACGCCGTCGGGCGTGGGCCCACCTCCCTGTACCTGGTCGATCCCGGCCTGAAGGCTCGGAGCTCCGGCGATGATGATGGTCAGTGCCGTCATGGTGCAGATCAGCACGGTGTCCACGAGGGGCTCGTAGAGTGCCACGAAGCCCTCGCTGACCGGACGGCGCGTCTTGACCGCCGAGTGCGCGATGGCGGCCGAGCCGACACCGGCCTCGTTGGAGAAGGAGGCTCGCTGGAACCCGACGATCAGGACGCCGAGGACACCGCCGGCCACACCCTGTGGGTTGAAGGCACCGTCGATGATGGCTCCGAAGGCGGCAGGGACCTGCTCGATATTGCCGAGGATCACGATGAGGCAGGCGAGGACATAGACGCCGCCCATCGCCGGGACGAGCCGGGAGGTCGTCTTGCCGATGGACTTGATGCCGCCGAGGATCACCACGGCGACGAGCGCGGCGAGGATGATCCCGAAGATGAGAGCTGCGCCCGCGCTACCGAGGATGCCGTCCTCACCGCCGGTCACGTTCTGCACCTGGGCGAAGGTCTGGTTGGCCTGGAACATGTTGCCGCCCGCTACACCGAAGATCAGGATCGCGACGGCGAAGATCCCGGTGAGGATCTTGCCGGGAATGGTGCCGAGCTTCTCGAAGGCGATGGGGAGGTACTTGAAGGGACCGCCACTCACCGTGCCGTCCGCGTGGACCTCGCGATACTTCACGCCCAGCGTGCACTCGGCGAACTTGGTGGCCATGCCGATCAGTCCGGCGCAGATCATCCAGAACGTTGCTCCGGGACCACCGAGCGCCATCGCCGCACCGACGCCTGCGATGTTACCGAGGCCCACCGTGCCGGAGAGCGCGGAGGTGAGTGCCTGGAAGTGCGTCACCTCACCGGGGTCGTCCTTGGAGGAGTAGCGTCCACGAACCACTTCGTACCCGACCTTGAGGCCGCGGAACTGGGGAACCCCGAAGTAGATCGTGCAGACTACGCCGGCAAGGATGAGCCAGGCGACCACGGCAGGGAAGCTGACGTCGCCGATCGTGATCGGGTAGAACACGATGCTCGAGAAGATCTCGGTGGGCCGTGCGAAGAGATTGTTGATGCCCTCGTCGAGGGCGGCGAGCCATCCGACGTCGTCGCTGACGGCTGCCATGGGTAGTGCGGTAGTAATTGCCATGGGACTAATAGACCCTGTTTCCGCTGTGGGCGCAATCACAACATGCGGTTCGCGGTCAGATGTCACGGAATGGAAACAGGGTTCCTCCGCTCCCGGCGGCGCTCAGGACACGCCGTGCCCTCTCCCGGGCATCGCCCATACTGGAGGCGTGGCAAAGACCCGAGCACAGATCGCGCACAAGCATTCCACCGGTGGAACACCTCCGGCGGAGGTGGCTCCCACTCCTGAGGGACGCCGGAACAACGGAAGCCTCGTGCTCATCGCGGCCACCGTCGCCACCCTGTTCCTCTTCTGGTACTTCCATCTGCTGACCATGGGCCAGATGAGTCAGCTGGCGGACGGATTGACCATGCCGGACATGATGATCGGCGGCTACGACACGGCCTACGTGGACCGGTTGCGCGCAGCCATGGACGACGACGCCCGCGGTCAGCTGAACTTCCTCCACCGGACGGCCGGCACGCTGTTCCCCCTGGTCTTCGCGTTCACCTGGCTGCTCCTGATCCAGCTCACCGCGACCGGGCGCAAACTGCGCTGGCTCCTGTGGTCCCCTGTGATCCTGTTCGTCGTCGTCGACCTGTGGGAGAACGTGGCGATCGACGCCGCGCTCGCCCAGTCCGCTGCCGACCCAGGGGCCGTGGCGCTGGCTTCCACCCTCACGGTGCTGCGCTGGGTGCTGCTCGGTGTGAGTCTGGCCGCCGGTGCCGTCTCGGCCTTTCTCCCGCGCCGGACCAGGCCGTCCGACGAGCCGCGTGGGAGCGCCACCGCGGAGCAGGTAAGCTAGGACCGCTGGAACGGTCCTAGCCCGTTCCACGCCTCTGTAGCTCAGTAGGATAGAGCGTCCCTCTCCTAAAGGGAAGGTCGTCGGTTCGATTCCGGCCAGGGGCACCACAGCGTGGTCGCGGTGCGGGCAGGTGCGCCCGTGGCCGATCAGGAGACGCTCCCGAGCAGATGGGGCCCGATGCCCGGCCAGCAGATCATCACCGTCACCGCACTGTGCCTCCTGGACGATCGGCGCCGACTCCTCCTCGTCCGCAAGCGCGGCACGGCCATGTTCATGCAACCGGGTGGCAAGCCCGAGGCCGGGGAGGGCCCTGCGGCCACCGGGGCACGCGAACTCTTCGAGGAACTGGGTCTGGTGGTGGCGCCTGAGGACCTCGTACCGCTGGGTACCTGGACCGGGCCCGCGGCCAACGAGGCGCACACCCTCCTGGTGGCCACCGTGTTCCGGTGCCCCCTCCCGGCCCCGCCGGAGCCGCGGGCCGAGATCGAGGAGATCGACTGGCTGGAGATCGACCGGCAGGAGCACCGGCAGGATCTCGCACCACTGCTGACCGACTTCGTCCTCCCGCTGCTGCGCGCCCGGCCTCGCGGCGACAGCAGCTAGGCGGCGAGGACGCCTAGACGCTGCGCGTGGTCTCGGGTTCCCCTTCGACGGCGCTCGTCTGCTGCGGCGCGAACTGCGTGCGGTGCAGCTCCTCGTACCGCCCTTCGTAGTGCAACAGCTCCTCGTGCGTCCCGCGCTCCACGATGGTGCCGTCCTCGATCACGAGGATCAGATCAGCGCTGCGGATGGTGGAGAGCCGGTGCGCGATCACCATGGCCGTGCGGCCCTCCAGCGCCTCGCTGAGCGCGGCCTGGACGGCGGCTTCCGACGTCGAGTCCAGGGCCGCCGTGGCTTCGTCGAGGATGACCACGCGGGGCTGGGCGAGAAGCAGGCGCGCAATGGTCATCCGCTGTCGCTCGCCCCCCGAGAGGCGGTAACCGCGCTCCCCCACCATGGTGTCGAGCTGGTCCGGCAGCGAGCGGATGAGCGGTTCGAGCCGGGCACGGCGGACGGCGTCCCACACCTCGTCCTCCGTGGCCTCCGGACGCGCGAGTCTGAGGTTGGCGAGGATCGTCTCGTGGAAGAGGTGGCCGTCCTGCGTGACCATGCCGAGGGTCTGCCGCATACCCGCGAACGTCAGGTCCCGGACGTCGTGCCCCGAAAGCCGCACGGCACCGCTGTCCACGTCGTAGAGGCGTGAGAGCAGCTGGGCAATAGTGGATTTGCCGGCCCCGGAGGACCCCACCAACGCCACGGTCTGCCCCGGCTCGATCCGGAAGGACATCCCGTGGATCACTTCCTCCCCACCGCGGGTGTCGAGCGTGGCCACCTCCTCGAGCGAGGCGAGCGACACCTTGTCTGCGGAGGGGTAGGCGAAGCGGACGTCGTCGAACTCCACGGACACCGGGCCCGGCGGCACGGTACCGGCATCGGGCTTCTCCTGGATGAGCGGCTCGAGGTCCAGCACTTCGAACACCCGCTCGAAGCTGACCACGGCGCTCATGATCTCCACCCGTGCGTTCGCAAGACTGGTCAGCGGGGCGTAGAGGCGCGTGAGCAGGAGCGCGAGCGTGACCACCTCACCGGTGTCGAGTTGCCCCGCGAGCGCCAGGTACCCGCCGAGTCCGTAGACCAGGGCGAGTGCCAGCGCCGAGACGAGCATCAGGGCCGTGAAGAAGACGAACTGCAGCATCGCGGTGCGCACTCCGATGTCCCTCACCCGGGCCGCGCGGACCCGGAACTCCTCGGCTTCCTCGTCGGGGCGGCCGAAGAGCTTCACGAGCGTGGCGCCGGGAGCGGAGAAGCGCTCGGTCATCTGCGTGCTCATCGCGGAGTTGTGGTCCGCGGCCTCGCGGCGCAACGCTGCCAGGCGGCTGCCCATGCGGCGGGCCGGGACGAGGAAGACGGGCAGCATGAGCACGGCGAGCACGGTGACCAGCCACGAGGTGCTCAGCATGACGGCGAGGGTCAGGATCAGTGCCACGAGATTGGTGACCACGCCCGAGAGCGTGCCGCTGAAGGCCTGCTGTGCGCCGATGACATCGTTGTTGAGCCGGCTGACCAGCGCGCCGGTGCGGGTCCGTGTGAAGAACGCGATGGGCATCTTCTGCACGTGGTTGAACACGGCGGTGCGCAGATCCAGGATCACGCCCTCGCCGATGCGCGACGAGTACCATCTGGTCACGAGGGACACGACGGCGTCGGCCACGGCCACGAGGGCGATCACGACGGCGAGCCACACCACGGTGCGCACCTCGCCGCGGTCCACGATCACGTTCACCACGCGGCCCGCGAGCACCGGAGTGGCGACGGCGAGGAATGCTCCCACCACGGACAACAGGATGAACAGCACCAGTTTCGTCCGGTAGGGCACCGCGAAGGCGAAGATCCGGCGCACCGACTCCCGGGAGAAGCCCTGCTTGCGGTCCTTCGCCGTCGAAATCTTGTAGAGCGAGCTCCAGGCCGCGCCTTCCATGCTCATGGGCGTGTCCTCCTGTAGATCCCGCTCCAAGCTTAGGCCGCGGATGCCCGGGCTCCCGACACGCGAACGCCGTCGGTGCTGGCGTGGTACCCGGTCACCGTACGTACCACCAGCGCAACTCCGGAGGGCAATACCGGATCGCCGGGATTCATCCTCGGCGCAGCACTTCGGAACAATAATCGGGTGCCCCGGTGTTGACCCCGGTAGTGTTCGATGCCACTCACCCGTGGATCCTCCGATCAAAGGAACGCCCATGAACCGTCGCCTGTCCCTCCTCGGCGCTACCGCCGCCCTGACCCTGGCACTCTCGGGCTGCGGGTCCTCCGACTCATCCGAGGGCACGTCGGCCGAGAATTCGCCCCTGCAGGAGATCCAGGAATCCGGCGTCCTCACCGTGGGGACGGAGGGGACCTACCGTCCCTTCAGCTTCCACGAGGGTGGTAGCGGCGTCCTGACCGGTTACGACGTCGAGGTCATCACCGCCGTCGCCGAGAAGATGGGCGTGGAGGCCGAGTTCCAGGAGACGCAGTGGGACGCGATCTTCGCCGGGCTCGAGGCGGGGCGCTTCGACGTCATCGCGAACCAGGTGTCCATCACGGAAGATCGTCTGGAGACCTACGACTTCTCGGAGCCCTACACCGTCAGCTCGGGCGTGATCGTCACCACCGCCGACAACACCGACATCTCCTCCTTCGAGGACCTCGACGGCAAGACCACCGCGCAGTCGCTGACCAGCAACTGGAACGAGCTCGCGACCGAGAGCGGCGCCAACGTCGAGCCGGTGGAGGGCTGGGCGCAGTCCGTCACGCTCCTCGAGCAGGGCCGCGTGGACGCCACCATCAACGACGAGTTGACCTATCTCGACTACCAGACCACGAACAACAACGAGAACATCAAGATCGCGGCCACCACCGACGAGACCTCCGAGAGCGCCGTCGCCGTCCGCAAGGGAAGTACCGAGCTCGTGGACGCGATCAACGCCGCTCTCGAGGAGCTCCGGGCAGACGGCACCCTCGCGGAGATCTCGGAGAAGTACTTCGGCTCCGACGTCAGTGAGTAACACCGCCACCAGGGTCGGTGCAGACGCGCCGACGGGGCGCCGAGGCAGAAGGAGCTGACGTATGGACTGGGAGCTCGTACGCACCTCCTTCTGGCCGATGCTCTCCGGCGGGCTGACGGGCACCATTCCACTGGCGCTCTCCTCGTTCGCCCTCGGGCTGGCGCTGGCGCTCGTGATCGCCCTGATGCGGATCAGTGGCCAACCGGTGCTCTCGGGCATCGCCCGGTTCTACGTCTCGGTGATCCGCGGTACGCCCCTGCTGGTGCAGCTCTTCGTGATCTTCTACGGGCTGCCGTCGATCGGCGTGACCATCGATCCGTGGCCGAGCGCCACCATCGCCTTCTCGCTCAACGTGGCGGGCTATGCGGCCGAGATCCTGCGCGCCGCCATCCTGTCCGTCCCCAAGGGGCAGTGGGAGGCCGGGTACACCATCGGCATGTCACGCACCCTGACGCTGCGCCGCGTGATCCTGCCGCAAGCCGCCCGGGTCTCCGTACCACCCCTGTCCAACACGTTCATCAGCCTCGTGAAGGACACTTCGCTCGCCTCGCTGATCCTCGTCAGCGAGATGTTCCGCCAGGCCCAGCAGATCACTGCCTTCTCCGGACAGTTCATGGTGATCTACATCGAGGCGGCGGCGATCTACTGGGTCTTCTGCCTCGTCCTGTCCAGTGGCCAGTCCGTGCTCGAGAAGAGGTTGGACCGCTTTGTCGCCCATTGATCCGCTCCTCACCGTCACCGGACTGGAGAAGTCCTTCGGGACCACCCAGGTCCTGAGGTCCATCGACCTGCAGCTCGCCGGCGGTCAGGTCGTGGCGCTCGTCGGGCCGTCGGGCTCCGGCAAGACCACCGTGCTCCGCTGCCTCAACGGGCTCGAGACCCCCGACGGCGGAACGGTCGCCTTCCAGGGTGGGCCCTCGGTGGACTTCGGCGCGAAGGTGACGAAGAAACAGGCGCTGTCCCTTCGGGATCGCAGCGCCATGGTCTTCCAGAACTACAACCTCTTCCCGCACATGACGGTGCTGGAGAACATCATCGAGGGCCCGGTCCAGGTACAGCGGCGACCGCGGAAGGAGGCCGTGGCCGACGCCGAGCGGCTCCTCGAGCGCGTGGGTCTGGCCGCCAAACGGAACGAGTACCCGTTCAACCTCTCCGGCGGTCAGCAGCAGCGCGTGGGAATCGTGCGGGCACTCGCCCTGCAGCCCGATCTGCTGCTCTTCGACGAGCCGACGTCGGCCCTCGATCCCGAACTGGTGGGGGAAGTGCTCACCGTCATCAAGGAGCTCGCCGAGGAGAAGTGGACCATGGTGATCGTGACGCACGAACTCGCCTTCGCCCGCGAGGTCGCGGACGAGGTGGTCTTCATGGACGGCGGTGTCGTCGTCGAGCACGGACACCCGGACCAGGTGCTGCGGAACCCCCGCGAGGAGCGCACCCGCCGGTTCGTGCAGCGGCTGCTCAACCCGTTCTAGCGCCCGGTCGTCAGGCCGCGATACGGTCCGGGTGGGAGTAGCAGTTCAGGGTCGTCCCGCGGCTGAAGCCCACCAGCGTGAGCCCGGCGTCGTCCGCGAGGTCGGCGGCGAGGGAGGACGGCGCGCTGACGGCGGCGAGCACCGGTATCCCCGCGAGCTGCGCCTTCTGCACCAGTTCGAAGGAGGCGCGGCCGGACACCTGGAGGATCATCCCCCGCAGGGGCAGCATGCCTTCGCGCAGAGCCCAGCCCACCACCTTGTCCACGGCGTTGTGCCGGCCCACGTCCTCCCGGAGGCACAGGAGCTCGCCCTCGGGGGTGAAGAGGCCGGCGGCGTGCACGCCTCCCGTGCGGTCGAACAGCTTCTGGCTCTCGCGCAGGCGATCCGGCAGGGATGCGAGGACACCGAGGTCCACGGAGGCGGCGTCCTCGTGGAGGTCGAACTGCGAGGACTTGCGGACAGCGTCGATCGAGGCCGTGCCGCAGATCCCGCAGGAACTCGAGGTATAGACGTGGCGCTCCATGGCGGTGTCCGGGAGCTCCACTCCCGGACGGAGCTGGGCCTCCACCACGTTGAAGGTCTGCTGGCCGTTGTCGTCCACTCCCGCGCAGTACCTCAGACTGGGCAGCTGCCCGGGCTCCCACACCACGCCCTCGGAGACCAGGAATCCGGCCACCAGGTCGAAATCGTCCCCCGGGGTACGCATGGTCACCGTGAAGGCGTTGCCACCCAGACGGATCTCCAGCGGTTCCTCGCCTGCGAGGACGTCCTCGCGGCGACCGGTCTGCGCGCCGATCCGGAACTTCGTGATACGACGGCGTTGCGTGACCCGATTCATCTGGCACTCCTTAACTCGGCCCTATCATTGAGGTTAGTTGACTCCAGACACCTTCTGGGACGGTCGACCCTGATACAAGGATGTGGACAGCTTGGCCAAAGAGGCACCCCGGGACAACATCGACGAGTCGCGACTGACAGTAGGAGCCCCGAAGACCAAGGCCGTGGGGCTACCCGCCGTCATCAACTCCCTCAAGATCTCCTACGACCAGATGGGCGCGGTGCGCAGCGCGCAGACGCTGCTCGCGGTCAACCAGACCAAGGGTTTCGACTGCATGGGGTGCGCCTGGCCCGAGGGCGACAAGCGCCACACCGCCGAGTTCTGCGAGAACGGCGCCAAGGCTGTCGCCGAGGAGGCGACGCGGCGCACGGTCCCGCCGACCTTCTTCGCCGAACACTCGATCGACGACCTCATGGCGCGCGACGACTACTGGCTCGGCCAGCAGGGCCGCCTGACGCACCCCATGCTGCTCGACGCCGGCGGCACCCACTACCGTCCCGTCAGCTGGGACGAGGCGTACCAGGTGATCGTCGAGGAGCTCGCGGCGATGGACAGCCCGGACGAGTCCATCTTCTACACCTCCGGGCGCACCTCCAACGAGGCCGCTTTCCTGTACCAGCTGATGGTGCGCGGGATCGGTACCAACAACCTGCCGGACTGCTCCAACATGTGCCACGAATCCTCCGGGTCCGCCCTGAACGAGACCCTCGGCGTCGGCAAGGGCACGGTGTCCCTGCTCGACATCGACACCGCACCGCTGATCATCGTCGCCGGCCAGAACCCGGGCACCAACCACCCCCGCATGCTCACCTCGCTCGAGAAGGCGAAGAAGAACGGCGGGGCGATCGTGGCCATCAATCCCCTGCCCGAGGCCGGCCTGCTGCGGTTCGAGAACCCGCAGAACCCCATGGGGCTGCTGGGTACGCGCTTCGGTGGCGGCACCGCCCTGGCCGACGACTTCCTGCAGATCCGCATCGGCGGGGACCAGGCGCTGTTCCGCGGACTCGGCAAGCACCTGCTCGAGCGCGAGGAAGCTACGGGCACGGTCTTCGACCACGCCTTCATCGCCGAGCACACCCTCGGCCTCGAGGACTACCTCGCGAGCCTGCGAGAGACCTCCTGGGAGGAGATCACCCTCGCAAGCGGTATCTCCAAGGCGGAGATCACCAAGCTCGGCGACCGCATGATCGCCTCCCCCGGCACGATCGTCTGCTGGGCCATGGGCCTCACGCAGCACAAGCACTCCGTGGCGACGCTGCGTGATGTGGTCAACGTCCTGCTGCTCCAGGGCAACGTGGGCAAGCCCGGTGCCGGCGTCTGCCCGGTCCGGGGCCACTCGAACGTGCAGGGCGACCGCACCATGGGTATCTTCGAGCGGATGCCCGGGGCGTTCCACGATGCACTGGACAAGCGTTTCCGCTTCGAGTCCCCACGCGACCACGGTTTCGACACCGTCGCCGCGATCCGCGCCATGCGGGACGGCAAGGGGCGCGTGTTCATGGGCATGGGCGGGAACTTCGTCCGTGCCACCCCGGACACCAACGTCACGGAACAGGCCCTGCGCAACACCCGCCTGACCGTGCAGGTCTCCACCAAGCTGAACCGCTCCCACGTGGTGACCGGGAAGCGCGCCCTGATCCTCCCCGCCCTCGGGCGCACGGACCGGGACACCCAGTCCGGCGGCGACCAGCGCGTCACCGTGGAGGACTCGATGAGTGCGGTGCACGCCTCGCGGGGACGCCTGAAGCCCTCCAGCACTGAGATGCGCTCGGAGATCGAGATCGTCTGCCAGCTCGGTGACCGCCTGTTCGCGCGGTCCGACAGCCCGTTCGCCACGCACGCACCCCAGCTCGACTGGGTGGCCGCGCAGGCGGACTACAGCGTGATCCGCGAACACATCAGCGCCGTCGTTCCCGGCTTCCAGGACTTCGAGGACCGCATCAACGAGCCCGGCGGGTTCGTCCTGCCGAACGGACCGCGCGACAGCCGGACCTTCACCACCACCACGGGCAAGGCCAACTTCACGGCCAACACCCTGGAGTACCCGAAGGTCGCCGAGGGTCGCCTGATCCTCCAGACCCTGCGGTCGCACGATCAGTACAACACCACGATCTACGGCAAGGACGACCGCTACCGCGGCGTCCACCACGGACGGCGCGTGGTGTTCCTCAACCGCGAGGACATCGCGGAGGCGGGGATCGACGACGGCGACATGGTGCACCTGGTGTCCGAGTGGAAGGACGGCGTGGAGCGCCGCGCCGAGGACTTCCGGGTCATCGCGTACTCGACCCCCAAGGGTTGCGCCGCGGCCTACTACCCGGAGACCAACGTGCTGGTGCCCCTCGACTCCACGGCGGACGTCAGCGGGACACCCACCTCGAAGTCGGTCATCGTGAGGCTCGAGAAAGCAGCCTGACGAAGGAAGTCATCGAAACAGGAAGCGCCGGCACCCGCGAAGGGAGCCGGCGCTTCCTGTTTCACCCTCGGGTCAACGCGCCAGCCAGGGCAGGGACAGGGCAGGGATCACGTCCCCCGGCTCGCAGCCGTCCGCCGGGATGACCATGACACCGTGGGCCGACGCGAGGCCGCGCAGCATGCCGGATCGCTGGTGGTTGCTCGGCACTGCCCTGCCCGCCTCGACCTGGTACGGCACGAGGCGGCTCCTGCCCGGAAGGGGCTCGAAGGCGTCGGCCACCGTCACCTCCGACGGCTGCTCGAGCGGTGCACCGCGAAGGCCCGCGATCAGGGGACCGGCCACGGTGAGCATGGCCATCATCGCGGCGAGCGGATTGCCGGGCAGCCCTACCAGGAACCGGCCGTCGGGCAGTCGTGCCAGGAGCGTGGGGTGACCGGGGCGCATCGCGATCCCGTCGATGATCAGCTCGGCTCCGAGGTCCGTCAGCGCCCTGCGGATGTGGTCGGCCGACGAACTGCCGGTTCCGCCCGTGGTGATGAGCACGTCACCGGAGGCCCTCGCCAAGGAGAACTCGTCGGTGGGCTCGGCACTGATGGCGGCCACGACGTCGTCCAGGTCATCCTTCGCGCGGCCCGCGACGTCCACGTGGCCGCCCAGCATCGAGACGAATCCCGGCAGCTGGGGCCCGAACGTGTCGCGCACCTGGCCCGGGCCCGGGAGGCCGTGCTCGATCACCTCGTCCCCGGTCATCAGCAGGGACACCCTCGGGGCACGGAGGACGGTGAGCGTGTCGTGGCCGCACACCGCCGCCAGGGCTATCTGCGCAGGATTGAGGACCACGCCCGCGGGAATGGCCTCGAGGCCCACCTCGGCCTCCTCCCCTGCGGGGCGGATGTGTTCGTCCGGTGCCGGTTCGTCGGGGCGGGCGGACTCGTTGCGGTCCAGCAAGTCACCACGCACCGACCCCCGCTCGGTCCGCAGGATGCCGACTGCGTTCTGAGGCACCACTCCGCCGGTGAGGATGAACGTGGCCTCCCCGGGTTGCAGCGACACGTGACCGGAGGCGGCATGCGGTGCCGGACGGCCCCGGTGGTTCTCCTCCGGCTCCGTGGTACTCACCAGCTTCCAGGGCGGCTCACCGTTGACCGCCCAGCCGTCCATGGCGGACGAGGCGTAGTGCGGCATGGCCTGCAGGGTGTGCACGGGTTCCGCGAGGGTCTGCCCGAGGGCGTCGGCCAGGTTGACGGTCTGGAACGGCAGCGCGTGCCCGGCACCATGGGCGACTGTGCGGGCGGTCGCCCAGTCGACGTCGTGCCCGCCGGGCCCACTCATGCGGTCCCCTCTTCCGTCGAGACCTCGGCGCACAGGGCGTCCGCCACGCCCATGGCTGACCGCATGGCCACCTGCTCCTCTGCCTGCCCGCTGGCGACGGCGAGACCGGCCGCGTACCCCGCCACGAACGTGGTCAGGGGTGCAGCCGGGCGCACCACCCCGTGGGCGGCCTTCGCCGCGAGGTCGAGCACGGCATCGATGTCCACTTCGGTGCCATCGAGCTCGAAGGCGGTGAGCAGTTTCTCGGTCCAGTCGTTCAGCAGCTTCTGGCGGTCGGCCATGGATCCTCCGGGTGGATGCTAGGGGACGTCGACGCCCAGTTCTCGTGCATCAGCCCAGGTGTCGACGTCGCGGGTTGTACCCGGCGGAACCGGGACTGGTCTGGTTCTCACAGTAGCAAGGAGGCTTCGCATCGACAGATTGTCGGCGCTCCCCCGTGCCAGGACTGCATCGATCGCTCCGCGGAGGTCTTCGCTGCGGTACAGGGCCGCGAGCGGTTGTTCCCGCCCGTCGTCCACCGCCACGAGCGAGGAGTCACCGCCGTCGCGGCCGGCCTCGGCGAGCAGCACAGCCAGGAGCTCGGCCACCCGTGGCATGTCGCAGGCGACGACGACGCACCACGACGACCCGGCACCTCCGCCGGCACGAGCACCGGTACCCGCACGGAATCCCGCGACCAGGGCGGCGGCGGGACCCGCGAAAGCGGGCTCCTCACGGACGAAGGACCACGGAGGTCCTCCTGCGGGTCGCTGGGCGTGGTCCGGCTCGGGTCCCACCACCGTCAGGTGCCGGGCGGCCGCCAGTGCCGAACAGGTCCGCTCGAGCAATGTGGCGCCCTCGAACATCAGACCGGCCTTCGGAACGCCGCCGAGCCGCGACGAGCGCCCACCGGCCAGGATGATCGCGTCGAATTCGGGGGGCGTAGGGCTCATGCGGCGTTCTCGGTGAGGAAGGCGCTCCACTGCGGCGCGGGTTTCTCCAGCTCACGGATCTGCCACTGCGGGCCCCTCGGTGGCGAGGGTACGATCCGGAGCTTCCAGCCCAGGCTGCTGAGTGTCTTGTCGCTCTTGGCGTTGTTGCACTTCAGGCAGCACGCCACGAGGTTCTCCCACGTGTCCGCTCCGCCCCGTGAGCGCGGCATCACGTGGTCGATGGTGGAGGCCGTCTTGCCGCAGTAGGCGCAGAGGTGGTTGTCGCGCCGCAGTACTCCACGTCGCGTGGCGGCGACATCCTGCCGGTACGGGATCTTCACGTACCGGTTGAGCAGGATCACCGAGGGCCGGCCGAGCACATCGGTGGGGCCCACCACGGGATCGTCATCCTCCTCCACCACGCTCGCCTTCCCCGTGAGCACAAGCACCAGCGCCCGGCGGAAGGTGACCACCGCCAGTGGTTCATACCCTGCGTTCAGAACAAGAGTGCGCATGAAGAGAGCCTCATCGCTGACCTGTATCCCCACAACCGGTTGCCATCCCGGGGTACGGGAGAAGTGCTTCGGATTGACTCTGCAAGGGTAAACCGGACACCACCGTGCTGCTAATCGACGCTCCGCCGGTTCCAGGGGAGGTGTTTCTGGTGTATTCGGGATGCCGGTGGCTCGGAGGACCGGCACCGGTCGCGCAGGGCCGAACGTGCGCCGGAGCCGGACACTCTCCAGCGGGAAAGACGAAGGACCCGGCACAGGTGCCGGGTCCTTCGTCAGGTCCTGCTGGTCGATCAGCCGCCGACGCGGATGTACACGCCACCCGACCCGAGCTCGGCCGGTGCGATCACCGTGGTGTTGCCGTTGAACCCACCGTGCACGGCCTGGCCGGCACCGATGTAGACCGCGATGTGAGCCATGCCCATGCCGCCGTCGGCGTAGTAGATGAGGTCACCCGGGATGGCTTCGCCGGCGCTCACCGTGCGTCCGAGGGAGAGGTAGCCTGCAGGCCAGCCGTGGAAGTTGATCCCCGCTGCGGCGAGGGCGTTGCTGGCCAGACGCGTGCAGTCCTGCATCACGCCCAACTGGCCCTGGGCCGC
>JASLBS010000087.1 GCA_030146405.1 Arthrobacter sp. | reverse complement strand
GAAGAGCAGCTCGTGGTGGAGTACTACGCACGCTAGTCGCACGACAGCCTCCGGATGTGTCCGGCGGCACCAGCGCGAGAACCGTGCACGAAGAGCCCGCGGCACCCGCCGCGGGCTCTTCGTTCTGTAAGCAACTAGAAGCAAGAAATCCAGAGCCCGTCCACGAGACGGCACACCCCTGCGTAAAGGAGACCGCCCATGTCAGGTGGAGATATTGCGGGCCTGATAGCTGCCGGCGTGTTCGCCATCCTGGTGCTGCTGCTGGCCGTGCCGATCTGGAAGCTCGGACGTGTGTTCGACGAACTGCGGAAGGCCATCCGTACCGTCACCGAGGAGACCACCCCGTTGATCGAGGAGGTCACGAGCACCGTGAGCACCACGCACCAGCAGTTGAAGACCGTGGACGGCATCACGTCGAACGTCTCCGACGCATCCGCGAACATCTCCGCGCTGTCCTCGCTCGTGGCAGCCACCATCGGTTCGCCGCTGATCAAGGTGTCCGCGTTCACCTACGGCGTCCGCTCGGCCCTCGCCGGCCGGAAATCGCCTGCGCGCCGACGCCGCAGCCGCTAGTCCCAACGAACCGGAGAGAACAATGATCAGAAGAGTTTTTTGGCTGGCAGCAGGCGTCACCATCGGTGTCGTCGCCGTCCGCAAGATCTCGCAGGCGAAGTCCACTCTCGGCCCCGAGGGCATGAACCGCGCGGTGGGCCAGATCAGCGACAGCATCGCTGATTTCGCGGACGCTCTGCGTTCCGCGATGACCGAGCGCGAGGACGACCTCCGTGTCGCCCTGGGCGTCCAGGCGCAGTCCGCCCCCGATGCCGGAACCGCTGTCGAACCCGACTCCACCTCGCGGCGCGCCCACCGCTGATCCAGCACCGCCGACGAACGCGTGCCGCCGGCGTGCGCACGTCGGCGGGAGCAGTTCTTTCGCGGAACGCGCATCGACGCCTTCCGGAACACGCCGAATCCCCGCCGGCACCGAGTACCGGCCACCCCTGTGAAGGATCCCCCATGAAGTCCCATGAGATCGCGAGCCGCTGGCTGAGCTACTTCGAGAAGAACGGGCACACGGTGGTGCCCTCGGCCTCGCTGGTCTCCGCGGACCCGTCGCTCCTGTTCACGGTGGCGGGCATGGTTCCCTTCATTCCCTACCTGACCGCACGGGAGGTGGCGCCGTACCTCAGGGCCACGAGCGTGCAGAAGTGCATCCGGACCGGGGACATCGAGGAGGTCGGCAAGACCGCACGTCATGGCACCTTCTTCCAGATGTGCGGCAACTTCTCCTTCGGGGACTACTTCAAGGCCGACGCGATCCGCATGGCCTGGGATCTCCTGACCAGCGACGTCGCCGAGGGCGGCTTCGGGCTGCCCGCGGAGAAGCTCTGGATCACCGTCTACCACGAGGACGAGGAAGCGCTGGGGATCTGGCGCGACGATGTCGGCGTGCCTGCCGACCGCATCCAGAAGATGGGGAAGAAGGACAACTACTGGTCCACGGGCCAGCCCGGCCCCGCCGGCCCCTGCTCCGAGATCTTCTACGACCGCGGCCCCGAGTACGGCGTGGACGGTGGACCGGAGGCGGACGACAGCCGCTACGTGGAGATCTGGAACCTCGTCTTCATGCAGTACCAGCGTGGCGAGGGGACCGGCAAGGACGACTTCGAGATCCTCGGCGAACTACCCAGGAAGAACATCGACACCGGTCTCGGGCTCGAGCGGCTCGCGATGATCCTCCAGGGTGTCGAGAACATGTACGAGACGGACCAGGTACGTCCCGTCCTCGATCAGGCCGCCGCACTGAGCGGCAAGGCCTACACGAGCGCCGAGTCGCCCGCTGACCCGCACCACACGGACGACGTCCGCATGCGCGTGGTGGCCGACCACATCCGCTCCTCCCTGATGCTCATCACGGACGGCGTGAGCCCCTCGAACGAGGGCCGCGGCTACGTGCTGCGCCGCCTCATCCGCCGGGCGGTCCGCGCCATGCGCCTCCTCGGCGTCGAGCGGGCATGCCTCCCGGAGCTGCTCCCGGCCTCCCGCGACGCGATGAAGGGCGTCTACCCGGAGGTCGAGGCAGACTTCGAGCGGATCAGCCGCATCGCCTACGCGGAGGAGAAGGCATTCCTCCGGACCATCGCGTCCGGTACCGCCCGTCTCGAGGAGGCGGTGAAGGAGTCCATCGCCGACCAGCGTCCACTTTCGGGCCAGGACGCCTTCACCCTGCACGACACCTACGGGTTCCCCATCGACCTCACGCTCGAGATGGCGGAGGAGGCCGGGCTCGCGGTGGACGCCGACGGATTCCGCTCACTCATGCTGGAGCAGCGCCGGCGCGCCCAGGCGGACGCCCGTGGCAAGAAGGCCGGCCACGCCGACCTCAGCGTCTTCAGCGAACTGCTCGGACGCGGCCAGACCGTCTTCACCGGGTACGACGAGCTGACGTCCGAGGCCACGATCATCGGGTTGCTCGACAAGGGCCAGTCCGTTCCCAGTGCCCTGCAGGGTGACGAGATCGAGCTCGTCCTCGACCAGACACCGTTCTATGCCGAAGCCGGCGGTCAGGCAGCCGACGTCGGACTCCTCACGGGCGACGGTTTCGTGGTGGAGGTCCTCGACGTGCAACGTCCCCTCAAGGGGCTCAGTGTGCACCGCGCCGTGGTCCGCGAGGGCGAAGTGGCCCAGGGCGCCCCGGTGACGGCGGCGGTCGACCGCCAGCGCCGCCACGCGGGGGAGCAGGCCCACTCGGGCACGCACATCGTGCACGCGGCACTGCATGAGATCCTCGGCCCCGAGGCGCTTCAGCGAGGCTCGTTCAACAAGGCCGGTTACCTGCGCTTCGACTTCGCCTGGGGTGAGGGCATCAGCGCCGCCGCGCGGTCCGAGGTCGAGGAGGTCTCGAACATCGCGATCCGCAACAACTACGAGGTCGAGACGAAGATCATGTCCCTCGACGAGGCCAAGGCCCTCGGCGCCACCGCCCTGTTCGGCGAGGCCTACGGGAACACCGTCCGGGTGGTGGAGATGAACTCCGACTTCTCACGCGAACTCTGCGGTGGCACCCACGTCTCCTCGACGTCGCTGATCGGCAGCCTCACGCTCCTCGGCGAACAATCCGTGGGCTCGGGCAACCGGCGCATCGAAGCCCTGGTAGGCCTCGACGCCTTCCGGCACCTCGCGGCGGAACGCGCACTCGTCTCCGAACTCTCCGACATGCTGAAGGTCCCGTCCGCCCAACTGCCGGAGCGGCTCTCGGCCACGCTCGGCAAGCTGAAGGCCGCGGAGAAGGAACTGGACCGCCTGCGGAAGGAACAGCTCGCAGTCGCTGCCGCGTCCCTGGTGGACACCGCCGTGGACGTGGACGGCGTCCGCCTGATCGCGCACGACGCCGGGCAGATCAACGGAGCGGACGAACTGCGGACGCTCGTCCTGGACCTGCGCGGCCGCCTCGGTTCCGAGGCCGCCGTCGTGGCGGCGACCGGCGTGTCCCAGGGCCGCCCACTGGTGCTCGTGGCCACGAACGAGG
Source organism: Arthrobacter sp. (assembly GCA_030146405.1). Lineage (GTDB taxonomy): Bacteria > Actinomycetota > Actinomycetes > Actinomycetales > Micrococcaceae > Arthrobacter_D. Next base: position 6,517 of record JASLBS010000087.1, on the reverse strand, counting down.
CCGCACGGGGTTCCGGGGTCAAGGCCGGCGCCCTGGTGCGGGTCGCCGCGAAGATCCTCGGTGGTGGCGGTGGAGGCAAGGACGACGTCGCGCAGGGCGGTGGAGCGGACGCCGACCGCATCCCCGACGCACTCGTGGCTATCCGCTCCGCCGTGGCAGAACGCTGACACGTCCGGTGGTGGTTGATGCTGCGGGAGTGTCGGCGGTCCCGCCCTTCCCGATCGGACCGAAGCTCGGTGTCGACGTGGGGCAGGTCCGGGTGGGTCTCGCCGGCTGTGACCGTGACGGGCTGCTCGCCACCCCCATCCGGACGCTCAAGCGCGACACCCGGAAGAACGGGGACATCCGCATCCTCGTCCGCGAGGCGATGGAGCGTGGCGCCGTGCAGATCATCGTCGGCCTGCCCCGCACCCTGAGCGGCCGCGAGGGGGCTTCCGCGGAGATGGCCCGCAGCTACGCCGACCTGATCATGGACGAGCTCGTCCGGGTGTCCCTCGCCATCCCCGTGCGCCTCGTGGACGAGCGCCTGAGTACCGTGTCCGCCCACCGTTCGCTCCACTCGGCTGGTCTCAGCAGCCGTGAGCATCGTAAGGTGGTGGATCAGGTGGCGGCTGTCGAAATACTCCAGCATGCCATCGACATGCAGCGATCACGCGAGCGGGATGTAGGGGATCCGGTTCCGGGGCGCGCGGCCGGGGGCATTAAGAACCCCCTGCCGACCCTTATCGAGGAGCCAGTCATCAAGGACACGTCGTCTAGCAGGAGGAGCCCGGAGTCTTGAACAACCGCACCCCCCATCCCACTGCGCCACAGGACTCCGACGGACCATCCTCCGGCGCCGATGGGCTCCACCCGGAGGACTACGAACACCCTGAGCCGGTGGAGGAGTTCTTCGCCACCCAGGACGACCCCGCCCGGAATCGCAACCGACCTACGTCCAAGGTCAAGCGACGCCGGAGGCTCCGCCGCACCATCGTGATGCTCGTGGTCCTCGGCCTGTTCGCGGGGACCGTCTACGGGGCGGCCCTGATGGTGCGCGACCTGCTGGGTCTCGACACGGTCACGGACTACGCGGGCCCCGGGGGCGAGGACACGATCTTCACCGTGAGCTCCGGCGCAGGCGCTCTGGCGATCGGTACCGGGCTGGAGGACGCCGATATCGTGGCTGACTCCGGAACGTTCGTGAGCGCCCTCACGGCGATCGCCGGCGGACGGGAAGTGCAGCCCGGCGAGTACGAGATGCGTCTCCAGATGTCCTCCGCCGATGCCGCCGAGGCGTTGCTCGGAGAGGACCCCGCCCTCGTCTCCTACGCGGCCATCGCCCGCGATCTCCGGCAGAACGAGGTGTTCGACATCCTCAGTACGTCCACCGGCATCCCGGTGGCCGAGTTCGAGGCCCTGGCCGCGGACCCCACGCAGTTCGGGCTCCCCGACCAGGCTCTCTCGCTCGAGGGCTACCTCCACCCGGGGGAGTACCGCTTCGATGTCGACGCCACGGCGACCGAGATGATCACCGAGATGGTGCAGGCGACCACGGACCGGCTCACGCAGGACGGCGTCACCGACCCTGCCGAGCAGTACCGCATCCTGATCATCGCGAGCATCGTGCAGGCCGAGGCGGGTGAGGGGGACTACGCGACGGTTGCGGGGTCCATCAACAACCGGCTCACGCCCGGCAACACGGAGACCAACGGCCTCCTGCAGTCGGACGCCACGGTCGCCTACGGACTCGGGAAGCGCACCTACCAGCTGAGCGAGGAGGAGAAGGCGGACACCTCCAACCCGTACAACACGTTCGCCAATCCGGGATTGCCCGAGGGCCCCATCGGTTCCCCGAGCAACGAGGCGATCGACGCGACGGTGAACCCCGCCGACGTCCCGTTCTACTTCTGGGTGACGGTCGACCTCGACACCGCGGAGACCAAGTTCTCCGAGACCTACGCCGAGCACCTGCGCTACGTCGCGGAGTACGACGCATGGTGCGGGCAGAACCCGGGTCGGTGCGACTAGGGATGCAGTCGGGCGGACCCCGCGCGGTCCCGGCCTTCCGGGCCGCCGTGATCGGTTCGCCGATCGGGCACTCCAGGTCCCCGCTGCTGCACGCGGCGGCGTACCGTGCACTCGGTGTGGACTGCTCGTACACCGCCCTCGAGGTGGACGAGGCCTCCCTCCCGGACCTGCTAGCGCGGGTCCGGGCAGAGCTGCCGTGGCGTGGTCTGTCCGTGACCATGCCCCTCAAGGCCGCAGCAGCGCGGTCGATGGACTCCACCAGCGAGCTGGCCTCACTGCTGGGTGTGGTGAACACGGTCGTGGTGCAGGGGAACGGGCAGGACCGGCGTCTCGTGGGGCACAACACGGATGTGGCCGGTGTCGCGCAGGCCCTGACCGCTGCCGGGGTCCGCGCTCCGCACCGGCCGGTGGTCCTCGGCGGCGGTGGAACCGCTGCCGCTGCCGTCGCAGGTCTTGCGGAACTCGGAGCCCGCACCGTCGGCCTGGTGGTCCGACGTCCGGGAGCCTCCTCGGGGCTCGTCCCCCTCGGCCGCTCCCTCGGCATCGCGGTGGAAGTGCTCGAGTGGGACGCAGCAGGGGAGCATGTCGGTGGCGCCGACGTCGTCGTCTCCACGCTGCCTCCCCGGGCTGCCGATCCACTCGCCACCGAGCTCGCGGCCCGGCCGGGGTTCCACACGGCCGGGACCCTGCTGGACGTCGCCTACGATCCCTGGCCCAGTGCCCTCGCAGCCGCGTGGCAGGGTGCCGGCGGCACGATCGTGCCCGGACTCGACATGCTTCTCCAGCAGGCGGTCGAGCAGGTCAGGTTGTTCTTCCCCGAAGTGCGTCAGGAGCGCCGCGCGGTGCTCGAGGTGATGTATGACGCACTGGGGGCCGCCCGGCACTGATCCCGGCGATCCAGCATGGCAGTATGGAAGCCATGTTGCGTTGGTTGACGGCAGGAGAATCGCACGGCCCCGCCGTGGTCGGCATCATCGAGGGTATGCCCGCGGGAGTCGGGGTCACGAGCACCGACATCCAGGATGCACTGGCCCGGCGTCGTCTCGGCTACGGGCGCGGAGCCCGGATGAAGTTCGAGCAGGACCAGGTGCGCATCATCGGCGGTGTACGCCACGGCATCACCCAGGGTGGTCCGGTGGCGATCGAGGTGGCCAACACCGAGTGGCCCAAGTGGGAGAAGATCATGTCCGCCGACCCGCTCGGTGAGGATGATGCCGCGGAACTCGCCGCCTCCGCCCGGAACGCCCCGCTGACCAGGCCCCGCCCGGGACACGCGGACTTCACCGGGATGCAGAAGTACGGCTTCGACGAGGCGCGCCCCGTGCTGGAGCGGGCCAGCGCGCGGGAGACCGCCACCCGGGTGGCGCTGGGCACCGTGGCCGCCAAGTTCCTCGAGGGCCTCGGTATCCGCCTGGTGAGCCACACCGTCTCCATCGCGTCGGTCTCCGTGCCGGACGATGCGCCGCTGCCCACGCCCGACGACGTCCTGGCGCTCGACACCGATCCACTGCGGTGCTTCGATCGGAGCACCTCCGAGGCCATGGTGGCCGAGGTGGACGCCGCGCACAAGGAGGGCGAGACCCTCGGCGGGGTGGTGGAGGTGGTGGCCTACGGTCTGCCGCCGGGACTCGGCAGCTACGTGCACTGGGACCGACGCCTGGACTCCCGCCTCGCCGCGGCCCTCATGGGCATCCAGGCCATCAAGGGAGTCGAGGTGGGTGACGGCTTCCGCACCGCGGCCCGCCGGGGAACCGCGGCGCACGACGAGATCGTCCACAACGGCGAGGGCAAGGTCATTCGCACCACCAACCGGGCCGGCGGGATCGAGGGCGGTATGAGCATCGGTGATGCACTCAGGGTGCGTGCCGCCATGAAGCCGATCGCCACGGTGCCCCGGGCCCTCCGTACCGTGGACGTCAGCTCCGGAGCCGCAGCGCGCGCGCACCACCAGCGCTCGGACGTGTGCGCCGTCCCGGCCGCCGGCGTGGTCGCCGAGGCCATGACCGCGCTGGTACTCGCCGAGGCCGTCACGGAGAAGTTCGGCGGGGACTCCCTGGCGGAGACCGCCCGGAACGTGCGCACGTACCTCGAGAACATCCCGGAGTTCCTGGGCTCCGCCGGGGCCTGATGGTTCCGGACCGACCCCTGGTCCTGATCGGCCCCATGGCATCCGGCAAGTCGGCCGTCGGGCGGATGCTGGCCCACCGGACGGGTTCGCGTTTCCTCGACACGGATCGGGAGATCGTGGAGCGGCACGGTTCCATCTCGTCGATCTTCGCTTCTCAGGGGGAGCAGGCCTTCAGGACCTTCGAGGCGGACGTCGTCAGGGCTGCACTGGGGCTCGACGGCGTGGTCGTCTCGCTCGGCGGAGGCGCCGTGCTGCACGCCGGTACCCGGGAACTGTTGGCCGACACCACGGTGGTGCTCCTCGACACCGACCTCAGGACGGTACTGCCGAGGATCACCGGGGACACCGGGCGACCGCTGCTCGCCGGGCGCCCGGCGGAGCGGTGGCAGGAGATCTACGACGAGCGGCGGCCCCTGTATGTTGCCGTGGCGTCGCTGGTGATCGACACGCGGGGCCTCTCGCTGCGGGAGGTCACCGAGGCGGTGCTCCTCGCGGTGCGGCCCGCGCAGCAGCCGGGTGGCAACGCCACGGCACCACGAACGGACACGAACGAGGAAAGCGGGACGAACACCCATGACCACTGACGACGCGACGATCCTTCCGGTGACCGGGAGCAGCAGCGAGGACACCTACGACGTGGTGGTCGGACGCGGCCTCCTCGACCGGCTGCCCGCGATCCTCGGCGAACGCGTGCGCCGCGTCCTGGTGATCCATCCCCGAGCGCTCCGCAGCACCGGGGACACCGTGCGCGACGAGCTCGCGGACGGCGGCTTCACGGCCGTCACCGCGGAGATCCCCGACGCGGAGGAGGGCAAGCACATCCAGGTCGCGGCGTTCTGCTGGCAGGTGCTCGGCCAGAACGACTTCACGCGGTCCGACGCCGTGGTGACGGTGGGCGGCGGTGCGGTGACCGATCTGGGTGGCTTCGTGGCGGCCACCTGGCTCCGCGGTGTCCGCGTGGTGCACCTGCCCACGAGCCTGCTCGGGATGGTGGACGCCGCCGTGGGTGGCAAGACCGGCATCAACACCGCCGAGGGCAAGAACCTGGTGGGCGCCTTCCACCCGCCCGCCTCCGTCCTCGTCGACCTCGACGCTCTCAACACCCTGCCGAAGAACGAGCTCGTGACCGGTCTCGCGGAAGTGGTGAAGTGCGGATTCATCGCCGACCCGGCGATCCTGGACCTGATCGAGCAGAACCCCGACGCCGTCACGGACCCGACGTCGCCCGTCCTGCGTGAACTCGTGGAACGCGCCATCCGGGTCAAGACGGAGATCGTGTCCGAGGATCTCCGGGAAGCGGGCCGTCGGGAGTTCCTCAACTACGGGCACACCCTCGGTCACGCCATCGAGCTCGCCGAGCGGTACTCCTGGCGGCACGGTGCGGCCGTCTCCGTGGGCCTGGTCTTCGCCGCCGAACTCTCCCGCATGGTGGGACGGCTCAGCGACGCCGAGGCGGACCGCCACCGCACGATCCTCGAGACCCTCGGCCTGCCCGTCACCTACCGGCGCGACCGCTGGGCCGCGCTTCTGGACGGCATGCGCCGGGACAAGAAGTCGCGCGGCGACCTCCTGCGGTTCGTGGTGCTCGACGGTGTCGGACGGCCCGGCATGCTCGAGGTACCCGACACCTCGCTGTTGTTCGCTGCGTACCAGGAGATCGCCTCCTAGCGGGAGTGCAACCAGGCGGAGGGGCTCCGGGCTCCGCAGGGTAGACTGTCCACTGGACTTTTGGCGCACGTCATCGCGCCCGCTGCGCTCCGGCCAGCCCTCCATCCGCGAAACCGACGAAAGTGAATCTGTGGCGACCACGAACGACATCAAGAACGGCACTGTGCTGAAGCTCGAAGGCAATCTCTGGAACGTCCTCGAATTCCAGCACGTCAAGCCCGGCAAGGGTGGCGCCTTCGTCCGCACCAAGCTTCGCAACATCCTCTCCGGCAAAGTGGTGGACAAGACCTTCAACGCGGGCCTGAAGATCGAGACGGCCACGGTGGACCGCCGCGACTACCAGTACCTGTACAAGGATGGTGAGGACTTCGTCTTCATGGACACCACCGACTACGACCAGCTCACCGTGCCGGGCAAGACCGTGGGCAACGCCGCGAACTTCATGCTCGAGAGCCAGATGGCCACCATCGCGATGCACGAGGGGTCCGCGCTCTACGTCGAGCTCCCGGCGTCGGTGACGCTCGAGATCACCTATACCGAGCCCGGCCTGCAGGGCGACCGCTCCACCGGTGGGACCAAGCCCGCCACCGTGGAGACCGGTCACGAGATCCAGGGACCGCTGGTCCTGGGGACCGGCACGAAGGTGAAGGTGGACACCCGCACCGGCGATTACCTCGGACGCGTCAACGAGTGAGCGCACGCAGTAAGGCG
>JASLBS010000076.1 GCA_030146405.1 Arthrobacter sp. | reverse complement strand
GTACGCGAGACGGCGGGACGTCAATGTGCAGAAGCTCGCCGACAAGGCCGGGGCCCGATCCACCATGGTGAACGCCGTGGTCTTCAGCGCCGTGATGTTACTGGCCTTCGCCGCCATGACGTACACCGTGTTCATCGGTGGCCCGTTGGTGCCCGTTCCTCGCCTCGAGGTGACCCCCGGCGAGGGATTCTTCGGTGGCATGGCACAGGGGGCCGTCATCGGTGGGATGATCGGTGGCCTCGCGGGCATCATCGGAGGCATCCTCAGCTTCAGGAGCGCACGCCGCCACCGGAACGGGTCCGGCACCTGAGACTCAAGGCCTCGTCGCATCCCGGTGGATCAGCGGGCCCGAGGCCATTCGGTTCCTCCGCCGCCGAGCAGCACCAGCCGTTTCTCCTGGGCATCCCAGCGACGCACCAGAGAAGTGGTCAGGTGCTCCTGAGGGCGGTGCCGGAGCAGTTCCAGGGCCGTCGCCAACTGCTCCGCGGTGAGTCCGTGCGCCATCGTGATGTGCGGTGTCCACGTACCGCGAACAGTGGTGGGGACGGCATCCGGCACCCCCGCCAGTGCCCGCCAGACCCGGTCATGAAGCTCGACGACCGGCCGATCCGCCACGACCTGCCGGGCAAGGACGAACTTCCGCCTCGTCGGGAAGACGAGGAATCCCGCCGAGGCCAGGGTGAGCTCGCCGCCCTCCGCCGCTCCTACCAGGGCGTCGTCGTAGCCGTCGTCGATGCGTGCGGCGGCCGCCAGGGTGATGTGCGGGGCGTTGCTGAAGGACTGGTGCCGGGACTGGTTGGGCAGATCCGCAGTCTCCAGCGCGGCCCAGTCCTCGAGCACGGAGGCGTTCGACGCCGGGTCCAGCAGCAGCTCGATGCTGTCAGCCATCGCGCACCAGCTCCCCTACCCGCGCCGTTCGAGGACTCCCCGTCCGGAAGGCCTCAGCGCGGAGGGCGGCGGAAATCACCGACGCCCCCGGAACCGTCCACCTCGTTGTCACCCGTATGTGGATTGCGCTGTGGCTTCTGGTAGGAGAACTCCCCGCCACTGCGCCCGCCGAAAGGTCGACCGTGATCGGCGTACTCCTCGCGGAAGAACGCCAGGGCCCACTGCCCGAGCTGGATGCGCGCGCCGGTGCGGAGCACCGTCTCGTCCCTGCCGTTGACGCTCCCCGTGATCGGACCGTGCGGCACCAAGACGTACTCGTCGGCGTCGGTGTGGATCACCTCGGCGTGGAGTGCATCCAACCCTGCCAGCCGGAGCACGGACTCCTCGGCGCTCCCGATGGTGGTGCGATCCGCCACGAGCTCGAACTCACGCGGGACCCGGCCGTCCCACTGCTGCGAGTTTTGCACGAAGATCAGACGCGGACGGCCGCCTCCCCGGAGGTAGTGGGTGGTGGTGATGGTCCGCCTGATGCTGCGGTTCACCGTCGGCACCAGGGGGAACGGTGTGCCCGGCGGGATGAGCGAGGGCGTGTTGTCCTTCTCGAGCGCACGCTTACCGATCCCGAGCAGGGGCGCGAGCGTCCCGGGGGACCCGAGGCGGATGTGCGGGGAGCGGGTGAGGAGCCGCTGTGTCATGGAGGCCTCCACGGCACCGATACTGACCAGCAGCCCCTTGGGCCCGGAGACGGACACCGCCAGGCCCCGACCCGCCAGCTCCTTGGCGATGGTCCGCACCTGCCCGATCCCCGGGAGGTTGTTGCCGCGGAAGGACGTCGGGTCGTCGACGAAGATGTCGACCGTGCTCCCGGCCGCCTTCACTGTGCCCGACAACCGTGCTTCCGGCTTGCCGTCCGCCGCCGGTTCCGTGAGCGAGAAGGCGATGTCGATGTCGAGCCTGAGGGACGAGGTCATGTCGCGTGCGGCGTTTCAGCCCGCGGACGGAGCGGAACCGCCGGCAGCGTTGTCGCTCGTGGTGATGCGCAGGGTCCCGTCGAACTTCCAGACGGCGCGGGGCGCGTCCGGTCCGATGTCGCGCGGGACCTCGATCGTCATGTCCTGGAGGGTGTAGTTGATCGCAGCTCCGCGGCCCGTCAGGTAGGCCCACATCTCCTCGGCGAGGTCGGTCCAGTCGCGGATGGTGTGGGTCTCGGCGGTACCTGAGGTGTTCTCGGTCATGGCGACTCCTTCATCGATGATCCGGTGCCGATGGACGTCCTCATGGGCCGTCCGACCCGGATAGTCCTCACACTAACCGAGCCCGCTGCTGCGCGGTACCCGCCCGCACGGCGGGTCGGGCACCGCGCAGACAGCTACCACTTCGGATGGACCGACGCCCGGAAGTGACGGTCGTAGATCTCGGCGACGGCGGCACTGATCTCGTGTCCGAGGTCGAGCGAGTCGGCTGCCGCGGCGTTCGCCCGGGCCTGCTCCGGGTTCCGCGCCCCGGGGATGACGGTGCTGACGCCGTCCTGCGCGATGATCCAGGCGAGCGCCGCCTGGGCCGTGGTGATGCCCTCGGGAACCAGCTCTGCGAATTCGAGGGCGGCCTGCAGCCCGGTCTCGTAATCGACACCGGAGAACGTCTCCCCGACGTCGAAGGCGGCACCGCTCCGGTTGTAGTTCCGGTGGTCGTTCTCGGCGAAGGCGGTGTCCTTCGTGTACTTGCCCGAGAGCAGACCCGAGGCCAGCGGAACACGGGCGATGATGCCGACTCCGGCCGCCTTCGCAGCCGGGAGCACCTCGTCGAGCGGCTTCAGGCGGAACGCGTTCAGGATGATCTGCACGCTGGCGGTGTTACCCCTGGAGATCGCGGCCAGCGCCTCGTCGGTACGTTCCACGCTGACGCCGTAGTTCTTGATGACACCGTCGCCGACCAGGGTGTCGAGGGCGTCATAGACCTCGTCGGAGTTGTAGACGGCAGTGGGTGGGCAGTGCAGCTGGACCAGGTCCAGGGCGTCGACGCCCAGGTTGGTCCGTGAGCGGTCGATCCACTGGCGGAAGTTGGAGAGGGTGTAGTTCTCGGGGGTCTGATCCACCCTGCGGCCCATCTTGGTGCCCACGAGGATGTCGAGGTCGGGGTTGTCCGCGAGGAAGGAGCCGATCGTCGTCTCGCTCCGCCCGTCGCCGTACACGTCGGCGGTGTCGAAGAACGTGACACCTGCCTCCGCGGCCGCGTCGAGGACGGCGACGGCATCCTCGTCCGCCACCTCGCCCCAGTCGGCGCCGAGCTGCCAGGTGCCGAGGCCGACGACGGAGACGGGATGGCCGGTTCTTCCAAGCGTTCTCTGTTCCATGCTTGAAGACTATAGGCCGGGCAGGGTCGCCTCGGTCACGGATTTCTTCGCCGTCCTCGGTTGCCCGGTCGGTGATCGCTGCTCCGTCGTCGACGTGTCGAGAGGTGCTCGCGCCCGTGGAGCAGTGCGCACCCCCGAACCGTCCGACGTCGGACCCTTGTCCGGGATCCACCGTGCGGCCTCGCCCCGCAGTGCGGTCCGCCGTTCGGTGTCCATCCGGTCGTAGAGCACCACGCTCATCCGGGAGCGAGGGTTGCGTGCGAAGAGTTCCCGGTAATCACCGACGAACTCCCAGTAGAGGGCGTCCCAGCTGAACCGCCAGGGACCGTCCGTGAAATCGCTCATCTTCTTGACGTAGTTGCTGCCGCTCACATAGGGCTTGGTGGTGATCAGGGTCCCGGCCGCGTACTGGCTCATCGCGTACACGTTGGGCACCATCACCCAGTCGTAGGCGTCGATGAACATCTCCATGAACCATCGGTACACGTCATCGGGTTTGGCACGCATGAGCAGGGCTGCGTTCCCGAGCACCATGAGCCGCTCGATGTGGTGCGCGTAAGCCGTGTCGAGGACCCGCGTGATCACGGAGTCCACCGGCGCCAGCCCGGTCTCCCCCGTCCACCACCGTTCATCGAGGTCTGCCGCGAGCGCCAGCGTGTTGCCCGTGCGCATCTCCACACCACGCAGCACGTAGGACGCCCGCATGTACTCGCGCCAGCCGATCACCTGGCGGATGAAGCCCTCCACGCTCGCGATGGGCGTACCGTGCCTCCGGGCGAAGTCGAGGGCGAGGTCCACCACCACGGCAGGGCTCAGCAGGCCCGTGTTCATGCTGGAACTGAGCGCGGAGTGGAAGAGGTAGGTCTTGCCCTCCGCGATGGCGTCCTCGTACGGGCCGAAGAGTTCGAACCGCTCGGTCAGGAAGACTTCGAGGGCGTCGAACGCCTGACGGTGGGTGACCGGCCAGTTGAAGGACTCGGCGTTGCCCGGGTTGTCGGGAAACTCGGACTGCACCCACTCGATCGCGTCCTGGACCTCGGCGGGGCGCTCGAACCGCGGCAGCTCGGGCAGCGTGATCTTCTTCGGCAGCTTCTTCCGGTTCTCCGCATCGAAGCTCCACTTCCCGCCCACCGGGGAGCCGTCGGCCTCCACCAGGATGCCGAGGCGTTTGCGCTGCCACTCGTAGAAGGTCTGCATCCGCCAGCTGCGGGACGGGAAGTACGCATCGATCTCCCCGCGTGAGGTGAGGAACTGCGGCGTCTCGAGGACGCGGGACTCCACGCCGGCGTCGGCGAGCGTCCGGGCGAGCCTGCGCTCGAGCCAGTCGTCCACGACGTCGTAGTAGGTGACCACGGTGGCGCCGCGGTCGACCAGGAGGGCCGCCAGCGCTTCCTGGCTGGTCGAGCCCGCCGAGGTCCTGAGGTGGTCCGTCTCGAAGCCTGCATCCCGGAGGCGCTGCGTGAACAGGGTCATTCCGGCACGGTGCAGGACGAGTTTCTGCTGGTGGAAACGGAGCTCGCGGAACAGGAGGTCGTCCTCCAGCAGGATGAAGCGCGTGTCCGGGGAGGCCTCGAGGTGGTCCTCGAACAGCTGGTGCGGCAGGACGAGTCTGACATGCACGAGAGGATCCTTCCGGAGGCGACGGTGATCGAGCGCAACCCTAGCCGTCACCGCTGACAGGTCCGGAACGCTTGACTGGCCGCGGACTGACTGGTTCGGTGGAGGTCACCGAACCGCTCCCGAAGGGACTCCCATGAGATCGCTCTGGCTCGACACCGCTCCGCACATCGAATCGGACACGTTCCAGGACGGCTCCGCCTACGATTCGGTGGTCGTCGGAGCAGGCCTGACGGGTCTCACGACGGCGGTCCTGCTGGCCCGGGCCGGCCACCGGGTGGCGGTCCTCGAAGCACGCACCACCGGGGCCGTGACCACCGGGAACACCACGGCCAAGCTCTCGCTGCTGCAGGGCACCACCGTCTCCACCATCGTGAAGCACCACGATGCCGAGCTGGCCCGCGCCTACGTCACCGGGAACCGGGAGGGGCAGAGCTGGCTCCTGCGGTTCTGCGACGAGAACGGCATCGCGTACGACACCCGGGACACCGTGGACTACGCCACGACCGACACGGGTGCGCGGGCGCTGACCGCCGAGCACGAGGCCTGCATGGCGGCGGGCCTCGACACCGAACTGGGCGCTGCGGCGGTCCTGCCCTTCCCCGTGCGAAGGACACTCCGCCTCAAGGACCAGGCACAGTTCCATCCGCTCGAGGTACTCGCCGGCCTGGCCGCCGAACTGCGGCGGCGCGGTGGTGCCCTGATCGAGGGCGTGCGGGTCCGCGGTGTCGCGAAGGCCGAGTTCGACGGCGTGCAACTCGTCACCGGTGCGGGGACGGTGACGGCTTCGAACGTGGTGCTGGCCACGGGCATCCCCATCCTCGACCGCGGTGGATACTTCGCCGTACTCCAGCCCATGCGCTCCTACTGCGTGGCCCTGACCGTCACCGACGACGTGCCGGAAGACATGTACCTCAGCGCAGACTCACCCACGCGCTCGCTCCGCACCGCCGTGGTGGACGGCACCAAGTACCTGATCGTGGGCGGCAACGGACACAAGGTGGGCCACAGCTCGAACACGCAGGCGAAGGTGGACGACCTCACCCGGTGGGCCCAGGAGTACTTCCCGACGGCGCGCCCCGCCTACGCGTGGTCGGCCCAGGACTACAAGCCTGCCGCGTCGGTACCGTACGTGGGCAAGGTGCCGGCGGGGGGCGGACACATCTACGCGGCAACCGGCTACAACAAGTGGGGCATGACCAACGCGGTCGCCGCTTCCCTGGCACTCTCCAGCGAGATCCTCGGCGGCACCATGCCCTGGGCCCGGACGCTGTACCGGACGAAGGTCAGTTCGGCGGACGCCCTGTCCACCACGCAGGCCAACGCCCTGGTGGGGATGGAGCTGGTGACCGGCTGGCTGTCCGGGCTGGCGAAGACCGGAACCTCCGTTCCCGGCGAGGGCGAGGGCCGCGTGATCCGTGAGGGTGCCCGACCCATCGGTGTCTGCACCGTGGACGGCGTGCAGCACCGGGTCTCGGCCGTCTGCCCGCACCTGAAGGGGATCCTGACCTGGAACGACGCCGAACGCTCGTGGGACTGCCCCCTCCACGGATCGCGGTTCACGGCGGAGGGCGAACTGCTGGAGGGACCGGCCACGTCGGACCTCTCGGACACCCGGCGCTAGGTTCACCTGGAAGCCGGAACCACCGCCCCACCCGCACTGCCGCACCTACGCCTGCCACGACGGTGAGCCGGAGGACGGCGATGCTGCTGCGGGACTCTGCCGGCTCCGGGTCAGCACCGGCGGCGGGCCCGGACCGATAGGGCGTACGTGACCGGCGCTCAGTGCGTGCGGGAGCCGTGCCCGGCGACGATGAGGTCGACGACCTCGAGCAGCTCGTCGATCTCGCGGCTGCTCGTACGTCCTGTCCCGGCGGAGGCGAAGAACGCCGCGTCGTAGTAGAGACCGTCCCCCAGGAGCTTCACGGCACGCGCCGTGGTGCGATCGCCGAGCTGCGCCTCGAGGGCATCGAGCCATCGGTCCTGGATGTCGGCGAGGGAAGCCTTCGCCGTCGGGTGCCCCTGCTGCGCCAGCCGTGCCGTGGACACGAGGGCACGGTCCAGCGCACTGTTCTCGAACACCGAGGTCCGTACGTAGTAGCGGGCCGCACCATCGGGGGCCGCAGCCATGATGTCGCGGTCCCGTTCGGCAAGACCGCGGAGCCGCTCACCCAGCCCCTCCACCAGGGCTTCCTTGGAGGGGAAGTGGTACAGCAGGCCCCCCTTGGACACCTCGGCCGACGCAGCCACGGCCTCCATGGTCGCTGCCCGCTCACCATCGCGGATCAGCGCGTCTTCGAAACTGTCGAGAATGCGCTCGCGGGAACTGGACACTCCACCATGGTACGCGTCACCTTTGTTGTACTGTACCGGCTGGACGGTATAGCTTAGTTGCATGACCACCACACCCTCCCGCTCCGCACGTGTGTCCGAGGTGAACCCGCGTGCCGTTCAATCCCCTCCCCCTGCGACGGCCGGCCGCCGCGGATGGTTCGCCCTCGCCGTGCTGATGCTGCCGGTGCTCCTGGTCTCGGTGGACAACACCGTGCTGAGCTTCGCTCTGCCGGAGATCTCGCGTCACTTCTCGACCAGCGGCACCACGCTGCTGTGGATCGTGGACAGCTACCCCCTCGTTCTCGCAGGACTCCTGGTCGCCATGGGCAGTTTCGGCGACCGCTTCGGCCGCCGGCGCCTCCTCATGATCGGGGCAGCAGGCTTCGCCGCCGTCTCGGTCGTCGCAGCCTTCGCGCCCACCGCCGCCTTCCTCGTCGCCGCACGGGTGGGTCTGGGCGTCTTCGGCGCCATGCTGATGCCCTCCACCCTCTCGTTGATCCGCAACATCTTCACCGACCGCAACCAGCGACGTATCGCCATCGCGGTCTGGGCCGCCGGCTTCTCGGGAGGTGCGGCTCTCGGGCCGCTCCTCGGCGGTATCCTCCTCGAGCATTTCTGGTGGGGATCCGTGTTCCTGCTCGCCGTCCCGGTCCTCGTGCTGATGCTCGCGCTGACACCCGTCATCGTGCCCGAGTCGCGGGACCCCCATCCCGGCCGGGTGGACTACGCCGGGATCGTCCTGTCCATCGGGACCATGCTGCCGATCGTCTATGCGATCAAGAACCTCGCCAAGGGCGGACCGCTGCTGGTCTCGGTAGCCGCGGCATTCATCGGCCTGGTCGCAGGGACGGCGTTCGTGGTGCGTCAACTGCAGCGCCATGACCCCATGCTCGACGTCCGGCTGTTCACCATCCGCCCGTTCACCGGCGCCGTGCTGGTGAACCTGCTCGCGATCTTCTCGCTCGTCGGCTTCCTGTTCTTCGTCTCCCAGCACCTGCAGCTCGTCCTCGGATACAGTCCGCTCAATGCCGGCCTCGTCCTGTTGCCGGGCCTCCTCGTGACCATCATCGCCGGGCTCGGCGTCGTCCCGATCGCCCGCCGCCTCCCGGCACACGCCGTCGTCCCGGTGGCCCTGATGTTCTCGGCCGTCGCCTACACGATGATCGCCCTGCTGGGTGAGGGTGGATCGGCGGGTTTCCTGATGATCGCCTTCATGGTCCTCGGTATCGGGGTGGGCGCGTCGGAGACCGTGTCCAACGACCTCATCCTGTCCACCGTGCCCGCGGCCAAGGCCGGTGCGGCCTCCGCGGTTTCGGAGACCGCCTACGAGGTGGGCTCGGTCCTCGGTACCGCCGTCCTCGGGAGCATCCTGCTCGCCTCCTACCAGCGCAACCTGCTGCTTCCCGAGGGGCTCACCGCTGCACAGGCGGGCGCATCCACGGAGACACTCGGCGGTGCCGTCGAAGTGGCGACGAACCTCGCTCCTGCGAGCGCGGCACTGTTGCAGGACTCGGCGTTCCATGCCTTCGACAGTGGCGTCACCGTCACCTCCGGGATCGCCGCGCTGCTCATGGTCGGGGCATCACTCCTCGCGGCCTGGAGCCTGCGCGGGGAGACGACCGCCCATCGCGGGTCCGTGGACCACTAGGGGAAGTACCCACCCTGCCTACCCCGCACAGCCGGGGTCCGGCGTCGGTACGGGTGGACGATCCACCCTCGACCGTAACACCACGTCGTACAGGAGGCGCAGGAGCCCCCGGAAGCGGGCCTGGTCGTCGGACTGTCCGTGGCTCCCTCTACACTGAGGATCTGGCGTTGACCCGGGTCCGCGATCGGCTCCTCCACCAATGGCTGAACCGAGAAGCGGCAACCGTTCAGGACGTGTCCATCGCCGACAGCTGTACAACTTCACGCTAGACCTGCCCGCTGCAATAGCACACCGCGTCGAATCGACGCGGTGTGCTATTTCTTCCACGTGGTTGTAAGACCGCGAGCTGTCCCTGTGTACGTACACGTCTCGGAGTGAGCCGGAATGTCTCGGCTCCCCACGGATTCAGAAGAGGAAATATGATGCGCTTCCAATCACGCCTGCGAACAGGCGTCGCCGCCGCGGCCATTACGGCGACCATGGTGGGACTCACCGCATGTGGTGCGGGTTCTCGCACGGCCGAGGGCGCGGCCGAGGTCGAGTGCGACTACACCATGCCCGATTCTGACACCACGGTGAACGTCCTGGCCTACAACTCGTCGGCGATCGACCCGTTCACCAACACCATGGTGGCGAGCTGCACCCGTGAGAACGTCACGCTGCTGCACGACCCGATCGACTTCAGTGGCCAGGTCACCAAGACCACGGCGACCCTCGCCGGGGAGACCGGCACCTACGACATCATCGAGACCTACGGTTTCGCCGTACCGGAGATCGCCTCGGCCGGCAGCATCGAACCGCTGGACGACTTCGTGGCCGAGTACGGCGACAAGTACGACCTCGACGCCCTGAACGAGGGCATGCGCTCGGCCCTGTCCTACGACGGACAGCTCTACGCACTGCCGATGCAGGCCCAGATGTACGTGCTCGCCTACCGCCAGGACGTCTTCGAGGACCTCGGTCTCGAAGCCCCGACGTCGTTCGACGACATGATCGACGCCGCGGAGGTCATCCGCGAGCAGGGCGACATCGAGTACCCGATCGCCATGCCCTGGAGCGCCACCGCGGACATCTCCACGAACTACCAGGCGGCGATGAACTCGGAAGGCGCGGACTTCATCAACGAAGCCGGCGAGGCCCAGTTCACCACCGACGAGTCGCGGACCGCCCTCGAGGGGATGAAGTCGATCCTGCCCTACATGGACCCCCAGGTGACCACCTTCGACCAGCCGAGCGTGCAGCAGCAGATGTTCAACGGCACGGCGGCGATGGCCGTCATGTTCTCCGGCCGCATGAACGACCTCACGCTGGAATCCAACTCGCAGTACTCCGAGGACTTCGCCTTCGCCGCCCCACCGGCCGTCGGCGCGGAGTCGCCCTACCTGTTCAGCCGCCTGTCGGTGGATGGTTGGGCCATCCCGTCGAACACGCAGCTCGACAAGGCCATGCTCTTCGAGATGATCGCCTCATCGGTGGGCGAGGATGCTTCGACGGCAGCAATTCCCGCTGCCTACCCGGCACGGGAAGGAATCGTGACCGATGACAGCTCGAGGTACGCGGTTGCGGCGAACGAGACCATCGCAGCCACGATGCCTGCACCGAACAGCCCCGCGAGTGCAGCCGTGACCAACGCGATCCGCCCCGTCCTGGTGCAGGTCCTGCTGGGTGACACCGAGGTCGACGCCGGGATGCAGCAGATGCAGGAACTGGCCGACGCGGTCATCGACGGCCTCTGATCCTGGAGGGATGATCGCCGGACCGGAACCGGTCCGGCGGTCGTCCCTGCGCACCCGCAACCCCTCGTGAGGAGAAGACAACGATGAGAAGACGTGAATTCACGCTGCTGATCGGCCCCAGTGTGCTCGTGATGTTCGGCCTCCTCGTCGTGCCGCTCATCCGCACCGTCCAGTGGAGCTTCCAGCAGGTCAGCTACGGCACCCCGGGCGTCTTCGTGGGCCTGTCGAACTACACGCAGGCCCTGACCGATCCGAGGTTCGGCCGGGCCGTGTTCTTCACGGTGTTCCTGACACTGGTGGTCACGGCCATCATGCTGGTCGTCGGCTACCTCGTGGCCATCGGCGTCAACAACCTGGGAAAACTCCGCCCCTACATCCTCGGTGCGATGCTCGTCGCGTACGTCCTCCCCGGCGTCGTGGGTGCCGTCTCGTTCTCGTGGCTCTTCGACCAGAACTTCGGCGGCGTGCTGAACCTGCTCATCGAGACGTTGACGGGACAGAGATTCCTGTGGTTCACCGACACCTGGCCCAACCGCGTCATGGTGATAGCCCACACGGTGTGGCACCTCCTGCCCTTCGCCGTACTGATGATCCTCGCCGGCGTGCAGGGTGTACCGAACGAACTGCGCGAGGCGGCCACGATCGACGGCGCCTCGGCCTGGAAGATGCACCTGTACGTCATCATCCCGACCATGCGCGGGATCATCGGGTTCGTCTGCCTGATCACCATCATGGACGTCCTGCGGACCTTCGACAGCCTGATCCCCCTGTCGCCACAGGCTGATGCGATCGGGAACGAGTCGATCATGTTCTACGTCTTCGACACGGCGTTCCGCGACGGGTCGCAGCAACTCGGCCTCGGCAGCGCGGTGAACGTGCTCTCGATCATCCTGATCCTGATCTGCCTGTTCCCCTTCATCCGGGACCTCCTCAAGGAAGCGAAGGCCAAAGCATGATCCCCAACACCGCAACTGCCCCGTCCGCGAAGGCCGATTCCATCGTCTCGCCCCCGCGGCGGCGTCGGCGGCCCACGGGACAGCGGACGTCCGCCGTCCTCCTGATCCTGCTGGCCCTCCTCATGCTGGCCCCCTTCATCTGGACGGGACTCTCCGTCACCAAGCCCACCAACGTCGCCTTCTCGAATCCACCGGTGGTCAGTGGTTACACGCCGACGCTGGAGGCGTTCAAGAATCTCTGGGAGACGACGTACTTCGCCCGCTACCTCGGCAACACGGCGATCGTCGCGTTGATCTCCACTTCGATCGCCCTGATCATCGGGATCCCGGCCGCCTACGCCCTCTCCCGCTTCCCCGGGTGGGTCTCGGCCGTCCTGCTGCTCCTGGCCCTGATCTTCAGGTCGCTCCCGCGTTTCTCCGTGGTGCTCCCCATGTACGAGATCAGCAGGTCCCTGGGGATCTACGACACGAACTTCGCCCTCGCGGCGGCGCTCGTGGCCATCAACCAGCCCTTCACCATCTGGTTGCTCCGCAACTTCTTCGCCGACATCCCGAAGGAACTCGACGAGGCGGCCATGATCGACGGCTGTACCCGCGTGAGCCTCCTGTGGCGCATCCTGATCCCCCTCATGCGTCCGGGCATCCTCACGGCGGGCGTGTTCGTCTTCCTCTTCGCGTTCCAGGAGTACCTGACCGCCCTGGTGCTGACGGATACGACGTCGAAGACCGTCCCCGTCTTCATCACCACCCAGCTCGGGCAGACACTGCCCATGCTGCAGCAGGCAGGAGCAGCGGCGATGCTCCTCACCCTGCCGGTGATCGGTATCGCCTTCATCGCACAGAAGTACCTGGTGGCCGGGCTGAGCGACGGCTCCGTCAAGGGTTGACCGGAGGCGGCTACGGCGGCAGAGCGTAGCCTCCGCTCAGAGTGCGGAGATGAAACCTCTCTCGAGCTCCGGGTACTGCTCGAGAGTCTCGGCGTAGAACACCGGAGCGGCGTTGTGGGCGGGAAAGAACTGGAGATCGTCCTCCAGGACCGCCAGGTCAAGAGCATCGATCCGGCCGTCGGGTCGTGGACTGAACTCGGCCTCCCACCCCGGAACCATCAAGCACGCGGGAGTGCCGAAGTGCTTGTCATCGCCCTACCGGAGGGATCCCACTCGGGAGGAACAGCTGGATCGGGGCATTCTCGACGGACCGACCCAGGAGCCAGGACACCCCGCGCCGCAGCACTTCCCGGTGCTCCGGCACCGAGTAGGAGGCGGCATCATGGCCCAGCGCATCGTAGAAGGTCCGCGCCCTTCCCGCTGGTGATGCGCGTTCGTGGGACCAGATCAGCGGGTGCAGGATCCCGTCGTGGAGGTGGCGGGCGTGCACCAGGACGTCTGCTGCGGTGCGGAGCCGGCTGTACCGTTCGTCGTCCACCGTGAAGTCCGGGACACCGGCGAGCAGCGGGCCCTCCAGGAGCACCTGCGCCGACCCGTAGTCAGGGTGCATCGTGGTCCCGCGTACCCAGCGGCCTCCGAGCGCCGTCTCCCACACCGGGGAATCGGTGAAGCTGGTGGAGCTGGAGTGCAGCGCGAGCAGGGGAGCCCCACTGCGTGCCCATCGGTGCAGGCCCTCCCGGGCCGCCGCCGACCCGGGTGAGGGTTCGCCGTCACGCGGCAACCCCACGTTGACCACCAGAAGGTCCGGTGATCCGCCGGACAGGGACGCGAGGGCGGCATCGACGTCGTCCGTGATCTCGACGGTCATGCCCTCGGCCTCGAGGAGCCCGGCCACCTCGGCGGACGTCTCCTGGAAGGGGTGCCAGGGATCTGCGTAGCGCCCCCCACCGCTGAGCAGTAGGGCACACGTCATGCCGGGCTCCATGTGGCGGCGGATACTCGATACGTCACGTTCCAACGCCCTTCCCGGTAACCGTGAGCACTGCTCTGCCTCCTAGGCTAGCCCTCGATGGTCCGGCGCAGAGCGAACATCCGGAGTCCTCGCGAGGTCGGGGCTCCAGGATCGGGGACAATGGACGGGTGGCACTGCTAACCGAATCCCCCGTCCTCGATGCCGACGCCGTACGCCGCGAGGCAGGGCGTCGTCGTACCTTCGCCGTGATCTCCCACCCCGACGCCGGGAAATCGACGCTCACCGAGGCCCTCGCCCTGCTGGCCCGCGCCATCCAGGACGCCGGCGTGACGCACGGCAAGTCGAGCCGCCACGCGACGGTGTCCGACTGGATGGGCATCGAGCAGGAGCGCGGCATCTCGATCAGCTCGGCCGCACTGCAGCTGACCTACCGGGACACGATCCTGAACGTCGTGGACACCCCGGGTCACGCCGACTTCTCCGAGGACACCTACCGCGTCCTCGCCGCCGTCGATTCCGCCGTCATGCTGATCGATGCCGCGAAGGGCTTCGAACCGCAGACCGTGAAACTGCTCGCCGTCTGCAAGGCGCGGAACATCCCCATCATCACCGTGATCAACAAGTGGGACCGCCCGGGCCTCGATGCCCTCGGGCTGATCGACGACGTCGGCGAGCGCACCGGCATGACACCGGTGCCCCTGACCTGGCCCGCCGGGATCGCGGGTGACTTCAAGGGCCTGATCGATCTGCGCACCGAGCAGGCGATCGCCCTCCAAGCCGTGGAGGCCGGGGCCCAGGCCGCCGCGGAGACGGAGATCGACATCGACGCGCTCGATCCTTCCGAGGCGGGTGCCTGGGAGGATGCGCGCGAGGAATCGGGACTCGTGGAGGCCGCCAACGGGACCTTCGACCGGGAGGAGTTCGAGGCCGCCCGTCAAACACCCGTCCTGTTCGCCGCCGCGGCCAAGAACTTCGGCGTCTCCCAGCTCCTGGACATCCTCGTGGATGTGGCGCCCTCGCCCAGCCCACGCCCCTCCAAGGAGGACGAGCCCCGCCCCATCGAGGCCCCGATGTCGGGGTTCGTGTTCAAGGTGCAGGCCGGCCAGGACAGCGCGCACCGCGACCACATCGCGTACCTCCGCATCTGCTCCGGGACGTTCGAGCGCGGCATGGTGATCACCAATCAGCGCACCGGGAAGCCGTTCGCCACCAAGTACGCGCACCGTGTGCTCGGTCGCAGCCGCGAAGTGGTGGACACCGCGTGGCCCGGTGACGTCGTCGGGCTCGTGAACGCCACGAGCCTGCGCGTGGGCGACAGCCTGTTCGCCGAGCAGGCCGTCCAGTTCCCCGACATCCCACGCTTCTCGCCCGAGCTGTTCGCCGTGGCCCGCGCGAAGGATCCCGGGAGGTACAAGCAGTTCCGTCGCGGGATCGAGCAGCTCGAGCACGAGGGCGTGGTGCAGGTGCTGCGATCGGATCTGCGTGGCGACCAGGCACCCGTGCTCGCGGCGGTCGGCGCCCTGCAGTTCGAGGTGGCAGCCGAGCGCCTCGGGTCGGAGTTCAATGCCCCGACGTCACTGGACCACCTCTCCTACACGCTCGCGATGAACGTGGCACCCGGGAGCGAGGGGGTCCCCCAGACCTTCCGGGGCGGCGAGATCATGTTCCGATCCGACGGCGAGGTGGTGGCCGTGTTCGGGGACAAGTGGAAGGTCGGGCACTTCAGGAAGGACTTCCCGGACGTCGTCCTCGAGCCGATCGGCGCTGCCGTCGATCAGTAGCCGGCCAGCACCGGTCCGGGGTGCCGTTCACCGACAGGAGCGTCAGTAGCGCCCGGACGCCCCGCCACCGGTGAAACCCCCGCCACTGCCGAAGGACGAGCCCGAGGCGGTGCCGTCCGGGTCCCCCGTGCTCCTGCCGGAGTACAGGGCGGGATTGGCGACGTACAGGGGCAGCCAGACGGCGGGGTTGTTCACTGCGGCGTCATTCCGGTGGCTGTAGCGGTAGCGCCGGTAGTCGTCGCGCTGCTTACTGGTGAGGTGGAGATCGGGGTCGGCCCCTTGGGCGGCCCGGATCTCGTCATCGGCGACCCTGCGTCGACGCCGGACATCCCGGGTGATCAGGGCGGTGATCACCCCGACCAGGGCGGCGATCCCACCGGTGACCCAGGCGAACAGTCCCCAGTTGAAGGGTTCCGCGGTGGGCCCCTGGCCCTGTGCGTGGAGATAGATCCGGTCCACGGCCTCGGTGAGGCCCCGGGCGTACTCCTCGTCCGCGAAGGCCGGAGTGAGGACGTCGTCGATCACGTCCTCGGCGTCGCTGTCCGAGAAGTTCTCGCGCACACCGTCGGCCGTCTCGATCCGCAGCTCCCGCTGGGCCGTATCGGCAACCACCAGCACCCCGTTGTCCGCACCGTCGTCGCCCACTCCCCAGCGGATTGCCACGTCCCTCGCGAAGTCCTCGATCGATCCGTCGGCGTTCTCGATGGTGAGGACAGCCACCCTCGCTGCGTCGGTGCCGCTGTTCCGCTCGTCGATGAACGCGTTCAGCTCCTGCTCCTCGACCGGCGTCAGGACGTCCGCGGCATCCAGCACGTTGCCTTCGGCCGGTGGGTCGGGAACTGCCGCACCCTCACCGCTGCAGGCGGTCAGTGCCAGCAGCAACGCGGCCACCGCCGTCGCTCGTCCTGCGCTCCGTGTTCTCATCCGCTCCCCCGGGTATCACCGTCCGACGTCCTCAGTATGTCCCTCCCGGGCACCGGTGGTACAGGGTCCGAGGACCCTGCGGGGTCGGCATGCGGCCAACGAGTGGCACCGTCGTCACCACTCCACGCGAGGGCACGCGGGAGGCGGTGACGACGGTGCCGGGCGTTCGCTCAGGACTCGAAGTGTGTCGTGGGGGCTTGCTGGCCGATCGACGTCAGCACGGCGGCGGCCACGTCGGCGAGCTTCTTGTTACGGCCGTTGGAGGCAGCCTTCAGGATGGTCATGGCCGTCTCATGGCTGCACCGGTTCTGGCCCATGATGATCCCGGCGGCGACATCGATGGTGGTCCGCGCACTCATGGCCGCCTTCAGCTGCTCCCCCGTCTCCGCCAGTTGGGCCACCCGGACGGCCATCCGAAGCGACTTGGAGGCCTCCCGTGCCAGTTCCGCAGCCGTGGCGATCACCTGCTCGTCGAACGCACCGGGCCTGGCGGAGTAGAGGTTGAGTCCGGCCGCAGCGAGTCCGTCGAGGGGTATCGGCACCCCGAGAGCGGAGCGGAGTCCGTGATCGGCAATGGCCCGGGCGTACCCGCCGAAGCGCTCCTCGGACGTGAAATCCGCCACGACGTACACCTGCCCCTCACGGGCAGCGCGGAGGCACGGACCATCGTCGAAGGAGTACTGGACCTCGTCCATGAGCAATGCCTGCTCGTTGCTGCTCGCCACCGTGCCCTTGGTCCGCGGGCGGAGAAGTGTGACGCAGCAGAACACCTCCGCGCCGTCGACGGACAGCACGTCGGCGGCAAGCTTCGCCAGGGCATCGAGGAACTCGTTGACGTCTGCGCTCTCCAGCACCATGTCCTGCAACACCCCGGGCAGGAATGCGTTCCCGAGCAGAGGGCTCTCAGCCACGGCTCCCACTTTCCCCTCATGTCGAGGATTCTGTAAACGACCCTGCTGACACGCTACCCAAGCAGGTCCCGGAGCGGAACGATCTTCGAGGTTTCCCTCAGAGCGGCGAGCGCGGAGCGACCGGTCGCCGGCTCATCCCGGAGGCACCGAAGCCGGCGGCGCCGGGTTCCAGGTGTACTGGTCTAGGACGCGCGGCCCGCAGGAGTGAGACCACCGGAGCATGCGGCGTTGGGCTCGCGGGTCTGCGGGCCCTGGACGTACTTGTCGAGGAAGGTCTGGAGACGGGGATCGTCGGCGGAGTCGACCTTCAGCTGCAGGCCCCAGGCGCTGGCAGCAACGGGAACATCGAGGCCCGGGTAGGGACTCAGCAGCACGTAGGCCCGAGTGCCCACGAGGTCGGTCAGCGTGCTGATCTCCTCCTGACTGATCTCGGGGTCGTACGTGATCCAGACCGCTCCGTGCTCCATCGAGTGCACCGAGTTCTCATTGGGGACAGCTTCCGTGTAGACGCCGCAGTTGGTCCAGATGGAGTTGTGGTCGCCACCCACCGGCGGTGACTCCTCGTACTCCACCGGGCCGCTCACGTGCTCGAAACTCACGTCCGGGTATTCCTGGACATCCTCGATCGGCTGGGAGGCTGCAGCTTCCCGGTCGCGGTTCTGGTTCACCTGGCTGGTGATCACGATCACCACCGCGACGATGACGGCGAGGATCACTGCTCCGATCCCGCCGAAGATCAAGGTATTGCGCTTACGCTCACCCGCCCGCTGCTGCGCCTGGATGGACGCCAGGCGTGCCTGGCGGTCCTGGTTCTCCTGAGACCGTTTCTTGTTCAACGAGTAAATCCTTCGATGTTCGGATGGCTGCGGCGGGGCCGCGCCACGAATGGGCTGGATCTAAATGTACCGGCGGCGCCTGACCACCCCGGACGCGTCGGGGATCGCAGCAGGCTCACAGTGCGTCGAGCATGTTCTCCATGAGTCGGACCTCGGCCTGCTGTCCGGACTGGATCTTCTCTGCCAGATCCCTCACCTGGTCCGTTCGGGCCAGTTCGACACCCGCCTCTGCCATGTCCACCCCGGCCACGTGGTGGGTGATCATCAGGGTGAGGTAGAGCCGTTCGGCATCCTCACCTCTCGCCGTCCGCAGCTCATCGAGCTGCTCCTCCGACGCCATTCCCGGCATGCGTCCGTCCGGCAGGAGCATGGAGTCGGCGCTGCCGGACCCCATGTCCATGCCGCCGTGGGCGCCGGGCCCGCCCGCCATCCAGGCCATGCGCGGTTGGGAGCTGCTCTGGTTGAGGCCCCATTCCTGGAGCCAGGCGTACATCTGCCCAGCCTGACCCTGCTGGGTGAGGGCGATGTCATAGGCCAGCGTGCGCAGGTCCTCGTCGGTCACATTGTCCCGGACGATCATCGACATCTCCACCGCCTGGTGGTGGTGGACCTGCATGTCACGGGCGAACCCGGCGTCAGCACTGTTCTGGTCGGGATACGAGGGCCCTGCAGAAACGCGGCCGGCCGTGAAGGCGAGCGCGAAGAGCGCCACGACGGCGATCCCCACGAGAATCAGGAGGACCCGCTTCTGCCAGCCCAACAGCGAGAGTGTCATGGACGTCCTTGGGTCGGGGATCTGCCGGTCAGCCACCGTACAGGACGCACCGGGGTGTTCCCTGGGAGCGGAACTGGCTGAAGGTGCTGGCCGGGTATACCCCCTTAGGGTATCGTGAAGGATATGCGAGGAGCTAATCGATGACCACGGTGGAGAGCATGCAGGAGCCTGCCGGGCGGCGCGGGTACACGGCCGACAAGGACGCCTATCTCAAGCGGCTCCGGCGTATCGAGGGCCAGGTCCGCGGGATCGCCCGCATGGTGGAGGAGGACAAGTACTGCATCGACGTCCTCACGCAGGTGGCCGCCGTCAACAAGGCACTGCACGCGGTGTCGATGGGGCTTCTCGAGGAGCACATCTCCCACTGCGTGGTGGGAGCGGCCCAGGAGGCGCAGCTCACCGGCAGTGCCGACGTGGTCCAGGAGAAGGTCCAGGAAGCGACGGCGGCGATCGGGAGGCTCCTGCGCTAGGAGACCCCTCACCCCGGACACCCCTCTCCCCTCGAACACTTCTCATCTCGAACACCCGACCAAGGAGTACCCATGGCAACCGCCACGATCACCATCACCGGCATGACGTGTGGCCACTGCGTCAGCGCCGTGAAGAGCGAACTGTCGGAGCTTTCCGGCGTCCGGACCGTCGACGTCGAACTCGTGAACGGGGGTGAGTCCACCGCCACCGTCTCCTCCGTGGCACCACTGGACGCCGCAGCCATCCGGGATGCGGTCGGTGAAGCCGGCTACACCGTGGTCTCGACCTCCCTCTGAGATGACGACCCGGCACCTACCGGCGCAGGAGCAGCAGCGCGTCGTCGAACTCTCGATCCAGGGCATGACCTGCGCGTCCTGCGTAGGACGCGTGGAGCGCAAACTCGGCAAGCTCGAGGGCGTCGAAGCCAGCGTCAATCTGCCGCTGGAGAGCGCCACGGTGCGGGTTCCCGCCTCCATCACCGACCAGGATCTCATCGACACGGTCGTGAGGACGGGCTACGGCGCACACGTGGTGCATCCGGAGGATCCTGATGCCGCCGATCACGGGGCGGCCTCCACCCGCCTCGGCCTGCGACTGCTCCTCGCAGCAGTGCTCTCCGTTCCCGTCCTGCTCATCTCGATGGTGCCCGCACTCCAGTTCCCCCAGTGGGGCTGGGTGGTCCTCGCGCTGTCCCTCCCCGTGGTCACCTGGTGCGCCTGGCCCTTCCACCGTGCCGCCGCCGTCAACGCCCGCCATCTCTCCTCCACCATGGACACGCTCGTCTCGATCGGCGTGGGTGCGGCATTCCTGTTCTCCACCTGGCAGCTCCTTGCCGATCCGGCCATGACCGAACACACCGGCATGGCCATGAGTGAGCATTCCCTCTACTTCGAGGTGGCCGCCGTGGTGGTCACCTTCCTCCTGCTCGGCCGATACCTCGAAGCATCAGCGAAACAGCGGGCGGGCACGGCACTCACCACCCTGCTCGGCCTCGGAGCCAAGGAAGCACATGTTCTGCGCACCGTCGACGGCGAGCGCACCGAGGTCACCCTGCCCGCCGGGGCACTGATCCCCGGCGACGAATTCGTGGTGCGTCCCGGCGAGAAGATCGCCACCGACGGCGTGGTGATCGCAGGACACAGCGCCGTGGACACCGCACTGCTCACCGGGGAGAGCATCCCCGTGGAGGTCAGCACCGGCGACGCCGTCACGGGCGCCACGATCAACACCTCCGGGCGGCTCGTGGTGCGGGCCACACGCGTGGGTTCCGATACCGTGCTCTCCTCGATGGGCCGGCTCGTCAGTCAGGCACAGAGCGGCAAGGCGCGGATCGCCCGCCTCGCCGACCGCATCAGTGCCGTCTTCGTCCCCGTGGTCCTCGGAATCGCGATCCTGACGTTCGTGCTCTGGCTCGTCCTCACGGGGGACCTCGACGCCGCCTTCACCGCATCGGTCACCGTCCTGGTGATCGCCTGCCCCTGCGCCCTCGGACTGGCCACGCCCACGGCGCTCCTCACCGGTACCGGCCGCGGCGCGCAGCTCAGCATCCTCATCCGCGGGCCACAGGTCCTCGAGGACACCCGGACGGTGGACACCATCGTGCTGGACAAGACCGGGACCGTCACCACCGGCACCATGGCCGTGCACGGCGTCGTTCCGTTGTCCGACATCGGACCGGCCGACCTGCTGCGCTTCGCCGGCGCCGCCGAGGCCGCCAGCGAGCACCCGATCGCCCGGGCGATCGTTCGGCACGCGGCCCAGGAGGGCGCGCTCCCGGCGGCCGTCGACTTCTCCAGTGCACCCGGTGGTGGTGTCCGTGCCCGGGTGGACGGCGGAATCGTGACCGCCGGGCGGGCCGCCTGGCTGGCTCGGAACGGCATCCGCCCCACCGACGCCCAGGTCCAGGCCTTCGGCGCGGCGGAGAACAGCGGGACGACGGCCGTCTGGGTTGCCCTCGAGGACTCGGTCGCCGGTTTCATCACGCTCTCCGACACCCTCAAGGACGATTCGAGGTCCGCGATCGCACGCCTGCGCACCCTCGGCCTCCGGCCCGTCCTGCTGACCGGTGACAATCGTGCGGTAGCCCTCCAGGTGGCCGCCGCCGTCGGGATCGACGCCGATGATGTCCACGCGGGTGTGACACCCGAGGGCAAGGTCGAGGTGGTCCGGGCACTGCAGGCCGGCGGAGCCACGGTGGCGATGGCGGGTGACGGCGTGAACGACGCCGCAGCCCTGGCCCAGGCGGATCTCGGCATCGCGATGGGCTCCGGCACGGACGTGGCGATCGAGGCCGCCGATCTCACGGTGATGGGCAACAGCCTCGAACAGGTGGCCCGGGCCATCGAGCTTTCGCGCCGCACGCTCGCCACCATCAAGGGGAACCTGTTCTGGGCGTTCTTCTACAACGCCGTGGGCATCCCCGTCGCCGCCCTGGGGCTGCTGAACCCCATGCTCGCGGGAGGGGCGATGGCCGCGAGCTCCGTGCTCGTGGTCCTGAACTCGCTGCGGCTGCGGAGCTTCGGCAGGGAGTAGGCCCGGCCGCGCCCACCGCTGTCAGGGGTACGGAAGTGGCTCCACGGGGTTCGGTTGGGCCGGCACGGCGTCGCGGTCCGCTGTGCGGAGTTCGTCCACGCGCACGCACACCACGCCGCCGACGATCAGCACGCCACCGAGCAGCTGGATCGCGGCCGGCAGCTCCCCCAGGATCAGCCAGGCAGCGAGGACGGCGAACATCACCTCGGTGAGCGCGACGAAGCTCGCCACCTTGGGACCGAGCCGTTGCGCGGCCAGGATTCCGGTGACGTAGGCGGCCACCGTGGCGACGAGGACGAGCACCGCGACGGGTACCACCCAGCTGTAGGTGCTTCCGCCCAGCGAGACGTCCTCGAGGACGAAACGGAACGGCATGATGTTCGTCAGTCCGAGGACCAGGATGGCCAGTGCCCCCACCACCATGCCCCCGCCCGCCATGACCAGGGGCGACAGGTCCTCGTGCACCTTTGCCGACATGAGGAAGAAGACCACGAGGCACACGGCGGCCGCGAGTCCGAACAGGACCCCGATCGGGTCCAGCCGCGTATCACCGGCGAGGTCCAGCACCAGGAGGAGACCCAGGATCGCGGTGACGGAACCGGCGATGGTGAGCATTCCCGGTGCCCTCCGTGAGCGCAGCCAGAGGAACCCGACGATCAGCACGGGGGCGAGGTACTCCAGGAGCAGTGAGACGCCGACGGACATGCGCTCCACGGCGCTGAAGTAGAACAGCTGGCAGAGGGCGATCGCCGTCGTCCCGTAGATCCCGATGGTGAGCGCGTTGCTCCGCAGCGTGGACCAGCGTCCGCGCAGGGCGATCAGCACCGGGACGAGGAGGACCACGGCCGCACCCCCGATCCGGAGCCCGACGGCGGCACCCGGACTCCAGCCGATCTCGAGCAGCGATTTCGCGAAGGGGCCCGAGACGCCGAAGGCAGCTGCCGAGACGAGAGCTATCCAGAGGCCGGTGGCCGGGCGTTGTGTCATGGCAGGTCCGTTCGATCGGAATATCCGGGTGTCACGAGTAAACTACTCGAATGGTCATGACACTAAACGTCGACCATGTCAGGAGTCAACATGCTTTTCACTTATGACACCGAGGTGGCACTGGCCTCCGCTGCGGCGCTCATCAACACCACGCGGGAGGACACGGATCCGCTCGACACCTTCGCCGGACTCGACCGGTTCCTCGAGGAACAGCGCTTCTCGGGATCACGCACCCACACCGATGAGGAGCTGCACTCCGTCCGCGCACTGCGCGGAGAGCTCGAGAGGATCTGGTTCGCCGAGGAGGACGACGCC
Organism: Arthrobacter sp.; assembly: GCA_030146405.1. Lineage (GTDB taxonomy): Bacteria > Actinomycetota > Actinomycetes > Actinomycetales > Micrococcaceae > Arthrobacter_D. The sequence continues at coordinate 18,049 of JASLBS010000076.1, read as the reverse complement.
GTGGGACTCGTCAACGCGATCCTCCGCAGGACCAACGCCCTCCCCCAACTCGTGCGGCACGACGAGTGGGACTGGCATCTCCATGCCACCCCACCCGAGGCACCCCTCGAAGCGAGGATGGCCACCGAGGCGGCGATGGCGCTGGCCGACGTCATCCGCGGGCACGAACTGGAACGCCTGCGCTCGTGCGCGGCGGAGGACTGCGACGGCGTGGTGCTCGACCTCAGCCGCAACCGGTCCAAGCGCTTCTGCGACACGGGGAACTGTGCCAACCGCACCCACGTGAAGGCCTACCGGGCACGACGGGCGCAGAAGGGCTGAGGCCCCTCAGCCCTGACCGGAGAAGGGATCTCCCCCTGGTGCCCAACCGATCGTTCCGCCGTGCGGGGGCACACCACCGTGCGGGGACACCGTGTGCGCCGACTGCCCCGGAGCTCCATTCGCCGACACCGGTCCGCTACTGCCCAGCAGGCTCCTCGTCAGTGATGCGGAGTCCGCCATCAACTCCTCCACAGCGGAGAGCAGATGGGCGTCCCCCACGGGCACCCCCTGCAGGGCTGCCGCGAGGACTGCCCGGCGCACCAGCTCCCGAGCGAAGGACGCCGTGGTCCCCTCAATGCTCCCCGCCGCCGATCCGATGGCCTCCGCGCCGAAGGACAGATCACGGGCGTACAGCGCCAGCAGTGCGGCGCGCTCCTGCTCGGCCGGAAGCGGCACCTCGACCGCGAGGTCCACGCGCCCGGGACGCTGCGCCAGCGCCCGCTCCAGCATGTCCACCCGGTTGGTGGTGAGGACGAACGTGACGTCCGCGTCGGCGTCGAGCCCGTCCATCGCGTCCAGCACCTCGAAGAGCAGGGGTTGCGGGCCATGCCCGAAGCTGCGGTCCTCCGCGATGAGGTCGCAGTCCTCGAGCACCACGATCGAGGGCTGCAGGGCGCGCGCCATGCGGGCTGCCTCCCCCACGTGGGCGAGGGTGCCACCGGAGAGGAGGATCGCCGTCGTTCCCGCACTCGCACTCAGCAGGAAACGGACGGTGTGGGTCTTACCCGTTCCCGGCGGGCCGTACAGCAGGATGCCACGCTTCAGGTGCTGACCGGCTGCCACCAGGACATCATGATGGGCGGCGATGCCGAGGGCGTGTTCACTGACCCGCTCGAGGAGCCCCTCGGGGAGGATCACGTCCTGGGCGGTGAGGTCGGGGCGGGAGTGGAAGGTCACCCCGGCACTACTCTGGCCGAACTCCTCGGTGGTGAAGGAGAGGACCTGCCCCTTCATGACGCTCTCGCGCTGCATGCGCCGGCGGAACTCGGTGAGGAACTCCGCGGTCACCCCCGTGTCCGCGCAGAGCACCTCCAAGGATGCCGTCTGGCGGCCGTAGCGTGGCTCAGCCTTGCGCTGCATCACCGCGAGGGGTACGCCACCGCGATGCAGGAGCCTCAATCCGAACGCCACCGCCTGCCGCTGCGTCTGCGGGCCGATGGGGAGATTGACGAAGTCCGGCTGCGCGAGGGGGAAGTTCGGGTGATAGGCGGACTGCTGCACCATGTCACTCAGGGAGACATGGTGTCGCTGGTCGCCGCCACCCACGCCCACCAGCCGGGAGTCCTCCCCCGCAAGGTCCGCGAGGATGATGTCCGCGTCCACGAACCGATGAGCAGGCACTTCCTCGACCACCACCGCAACCGTGTTCGCATCGGAACCGAGATGACCGTTGATGGTGTCGAGGAGTTCGCTCCCGCGGGCCGAGCGTGGCTGCTGCTCCAGTGCGAGACGCACCAGATCATGGAAATCCTTCAGGAACCCTGCTGTGTCATCCCCCATGGGGGGAGGCTAGCAGGGGCGTCAAGCACAGCCGGGGCTCAGGTGTCCTGCTTCGGCAGGCGCTCCCCGTAGCGTGGTTCGTCGTCCTGCTCCGCCGGGGGCCGTGCCGGGCGGTCCGGCTTGGCCGATGACCGGTTGATGCCCGAGCCTCGACTGAGGTGCTCGGCGTTGGGGGTCTCGGCCATCATGAGCATGGCGCAGATCACCAGGGAGACGATGAAGGCGATGCCCGCCGCCGTCAGGCCCAGGTCGAGGCGCAGGACCTGCCGACCACCACCGGTCGCGAAGATGGACGTGGCCACTCCCGCCACCACGGCCAGCGCTGCCGAGAAGACGAGTGGCGCCTTGATACCGTGACGGAATCGTCCCTGCGTGGGCTTGCCAGGCTGGCGCTGGGCCATGGGCCCTCCTTCCGGTGGTACGGATCTTCTACAGAACGTAGAGATTTCAGTTTACTGGGTTCTACCCGTGAGCGGCACCGGGAGTGGCCAATGTGCTGAGCGCTGAATCGTGCCGGTAGCTGAGCGCTGCGATACCGAGCACGACGGCGGTGATCAGCGCCCCGCCACCGGTGACTCCCAGCAACGCATGGGCGCCCAGGTGTTCGAAGAACGGGAGGATCGCCCCGGTTGCCGCCATCACCGCGCCCACGGTGACGAGGTCCCGCGCTGCGATGTGTCCGCGAACCGTCACTCCTCGCGCCACCTCGGCGCCTCCCGCCACCACGAGCGCGGCGGCCCCTGCGAAGGCGAAGCTCCGGTCGTCCATGAGAATCAGGGTGAGCACGGCCGCCACGACGAGCAACCCGCCACCTAGGCTCGTCGGCAGGCTCGACCGCACTCCCAGCACCCTTCGATGTGTCCAGAGATAGGTGACACCGAGGAACAGCAGGTAGAGACCCCCTGCAACGGACAGCACCGCCGTGGACGGCTCCCGCCAGAAGATGGTGAGGATCCCGAAGACGGCACTCATGATGGCACGGACCAGGAACGGTTTCCAGACCGAGAACTGGGCATCGGGGGCAGCACCCTGGGCAGGCGATACAGCAGCCATCGAGGGGCCTTCCTGAACGGGGATGCGTGAGGCCGGGCGGGCCGGCGCCTCCAGTTTAGTCCTTCGCCCCGATGGTTCTGCCGTGGATCCGGGGTTGCGTCATGGAGGTCACGTCGAAGGATCCCCAGCGCGTGGTGCCCCCGACTGGTGCTCAGGTGCGCGTAGCGCCGGTCACCATCCACCGGTCGTTCCGCACGCGCCAGCCCAGCGTCGCTGCGCGCGCCAGCATGTAGCCGACGCCGAAGGCGAACCACAGCCACACGATGCCGGCACCACCGGTCAGGTCCGCCAGGTTCACCAGGTGGAGCAGAGGGAGGTACACCGCGAGATTCACGACGCCGGCGATCGCCAGGTAACGGGCGTCGCCGGCCCCGATCAGGACGCCGTCGAGCACGAAGACGAATCCCGCGACCGGCTGGGCTGCCGCCAGCACCCACAGCCCTACGGCGAAGGCGGCCTGGACGGCGGGATCCGTGGTGAAGATCCACCCGACGAACGGAGCCACCGCGGCCAGGACGCTCCCGGTCACCACCCCGAAACCCAGACCCCAGACGATCATGCGCCGCGTGAGCGCATGGGCCAGCGAGCGGTTGCCGGATCCCAGTTCCTTCCCGATCATGGCCTGAGCCGCGATGGCCAGGGCATCGAGCGCGAACGCGAGGAACGAGAACACCGTCATGACCAGCTGGTGGGACGCGAGGTTGAGGGATCCCTGGGACGTCGCCACGAACACGGTGGCGAGGATCGCCACCCGCAGGGAGAGGGTTCGCAGCATGAGCCACGAACCGACTCTCGCCGTGCCACGGATACCGCGCAGCGTCGGAGCGAGCGACACCCGTTCCCGCCGTGACGCACGCACGATGATCACGAGGTACACCGCCGCCATGCCGCACTGGGCCAGGCTGGTCCCCAGCGCCGAACCCGCCACGGACATGCCGGCCCCGTAGACGAGCAGGTAGTTGAGCACGATGTTCACGCCGAAGCCCGCGCCTGCGACGACGAGCGGCGTCCGTGTGTCCTGCAGCCCGCGGAGCACACCGGTTGCAGCCAGCACCACCAGCATCGCGGTGAGTCCGGGCATCGACCACCGGAGGTAGTCGACGGCGAAGGAGTGCACGGCGCCCTCGGCGCCCATGAGCGAAGCCACCCCGGGCGCCGTCACCCAGCCCACCACGGACAGCAGGAGCCCGAGTACGACGGCGAGGCCCACGCCGTCACGCCCTGCTGCGAGCGCTTCCGGGAGACGCCCGGCACCGAGCAGACGCGCCACGGCGGGCGTGGTGGAGTAGGCGAGGAAGACCATGAGTCCGACGGCGGTCTGGAGGACCGTGGACGCGAGCCCCACCCCCGCGAGTTCGTCGACGCCGAGGTGCCCCACGATCGCGGAGTCCGCGAGGAGGAAGAGGGGTTCGGCGATCAGGGCGCCCAGCGCAGGGACGGCGAGCCGGAGGATACTCCGGCTGAGCTGGCGGTTGGTGGGTAGGGTCTCGGACACCTGTCCAGAGTAGGCGGGCCGGGGTCAGGGCCTAAGCTTGGGACAGATCCATTCGCCCAGCCAGGGGAGCCATGAAACTCGGCGTCAAGCACTACCTCACCGGATTGATCCTGCTGTTCATCAGCACGCTCTTCGTCCCGCAGGCGGTCTCCGACTTCGCGCATGCAGCGTCGACGGACACCCCGGTTCCCGCGCAGTCGCCGATCCTCCTCGCGATCGGCCTCGCCATCATCCTCGCCGCGATGGCGATCATCGGTCGGGGCTACTGGCTGACCCACCGCGACGGAGCACCCCGGTCCACTCCGGAGGACGATCCGGACGAGCCACTGCTGCGCCCCGGGTACGGGCCGGACACCTCTCGGACCGACGCCTGGCGCGAGCATCCGCTTCGACGGCCCGGACGGGACTCCGAGTAGCCGACCTGCGGCGCGTCCCCCTGTCAACGTGGCCGGGACGTGAGAACCACCACCGCACAGCTTGATGCGGGGCGCGCACACTGGGACCACGCAACCTCGACCCGGATCCGTCCGTGGACCGACGTTGACCACATCGATGTGCTTGCACGGACGTGGGGCGAGAGGCCTGGGTCAAGAAGCCGGCCCGGCCGATCGCTCACTGCGCGGCCCGGTCCGGGAGCAGCCCCGACTCCGCGTGCAGCCCCCGGTAGATCGCCGTGCGCAACTCGATCGCGTACGCCTCGAGTGCCGGCATCCCGAGGGACGCCGCTACCGCGATCTCCGCCTCGATGTCATAGGGCACGCGGACGAACTGGATGCCGAACGGAGCCTCCCTCCCGCCGTCGGGCTCTCCCTCGAGGATCACGTAGGACGCCCGGGCCTCGTCGAGCGGGTTCCCGACGCTGCCCACATTGACCAGCGTGCGGTCCCGGAAGGTCGTCACGTACGCGTCGTGGATGTCGCCGTAGCAGACGACGTCCGGGGCGGGACGGTGGCCCGTCAGTTCGGTCGAGGCGAACATTCCCTCGAAGTCGTCGCTGGAGTGCCGGAAGTGCACCCGGTGGTAGACGCTCCTCGCCGATGCATGGAACATGCGGATGCGCCGGCCGCTCATCGTGATGTCATGGGAGAGCGGAAGGGTGCCCAGCCATCGGCGGTCCTCCACGGTCAGTTCGTCGTGCCACCACCAGCCGGCCTCGTCACGCCACTCGGGGGACTCGCTCGGCAGGAAGTCGTCCCAGTTCCCCCGGACCGTCACGGCGCAGTGCGCTCGGCTGAGCCGGACGCACTCGGAACCCCGCGGACCCTTGCCCGCGACATCCCCGAGGTTGTACACGGCCGTGACATCACGTCGTCGGAGGTCCTCCAGAACGGCCTCGAAAGCCGTGACGTTCCCGTGCAGGTCCGAGATCACAGCGACACGCTCCATCGCGTCAGGCTGTCCCACCGGGCGATCAGCGGCCGGGTTCCCCGGAGCGACGCCGGCACCCCACCGGGCGGTGTCGATCACCACCTCCGGCGCGATCCCCGGTCGAGGGGATGCGGAACGGGCTGTTCGAACCGGTGCATCGATCCTGTGGTGGGGACTCCCGGCGTCCGCACCTCTGGAACGTTGCCGAACGCCCGGCACCTCTCGGCAATCTCCCTTTCGAGGTGCAGGGGCCGCGGCGCATAGCTGTACGGGGCGCGGCAGCACGAGACCGTGCCTGTCATGGCGAGGTCGTCGAGCAGCTCGTTGATGGACTGGGCCACACCATCGCGTTCCGGTGCGGTGAGGACCATCAGGCCATGGAGGTAGGCGTCCACCTCCACCTCGTCGACGATCCCGCCCATGTTGATGAAGTGGTCCCAGACGTGCATGAGGGAAAGGTCAGCGTGCCTCATGGCGTTATGAGTGTGCAGGCTCTGCATCAGCGGGTTCCTTCGGACGGCGCTCGGACGAAGCCGTACTGTCACTGCTGCCCGGGGGCAGGGCAAGGATCCTCTCGACAGCCGGCTTCATGACCGTCGGAAGGTGACCGGAACGTTCCGGCTCCCTTGATTCGTCCTATCCTGACATCAGCGTGCACGGCGCGCTGGGGCTTTCCACGAGCGCGAGCGGGGTGGTTGCAGCTACCCGCGTGTGGTATCCGCAGGTAGCTGCCCTCCGGTCCTCGGGGTGGAAGTGGGAGATGATGCAGGGGGATCCGGCTTCCGCGCCGGACCGTGACCGCTGAGGAGCAAGCCCGTGACGCGCATGAGTCAGGACCAGGCATCGGCGCTCTCCGACCGGTTGCTGACCAGGCCCTACCGTGACCCGCTGTTCGACGGCGCCACGGACCCCGTGCTCGTGGCCGACCCGGCGAATGCGCGGTGGCTCCTGTTCTACACACAGCGCAGGGCCTCCGAGTCCGGCCTCCGCGGTGTCGAGTGGGTGCACGGCTCGGAGATCGGGGTGGCCGAATCACGCGACGGCGGTGAGACGTGGTCCTACACCGGCACCGTGGGCCTGGACGCGCCCGGGCTGGAGAAACCGATCACCAGGTGGGCTCCCGACGTGGTGCGCATCGGGACCCGCTGGTACATGTTCCTCACCCTCCTGGGTGGTCGCCGTCAAGGGTGGACCGGCCCGGCGGTGATCGCGCAGTACACGAGCACGGACCTCTCCTCCTGGGAGTTCCAGGCCTACCTGGGTCTCGGTTCGGAGCGTGTGATCGACGCCGCCGTGACCCGATGCGGCGACGGGCTGTACCGGTTGTGGTTCAAGGACGAGATCCGGGAGTCCCGCACCTTCGCCGCCGTCACGGACACACCGTGGGTGCCCGAGACCTGGCGCGTCGAAGGGCTCGTCATCGAGGGGCGTCCCCATGAGGGCCCGAAGGTGTTCGAACTCGGCGGCTGGTACTGGATGATCACCGACGAGTGGCGCGGCCTCGCGGTCCACAGATCAGCGGACGGGGCCGGCGGCTGGCAGCGTCAGGGCCGCGACGACGGCCTGGTCCTCACCGCTCCCGAGGTCTTCGGCGAGCATCCCGTGGTGGCCCGGCACGCCGACGTCGTGGTTCAGGGACCCCGTGCGGCCGTCGTCTACTTCACCCACCCGGAATGGTCGGGCACGGAGCTGGGGACCATGGGGGCGGACATCGCCTACCGCCGGAGCCACGTGCGGGCAGCCTGGTTCCGGGTCTCCGCCGAGGATGATCTCGTACCGCTGAGCGGACCCTGACCATGGCGGACCTCCGTACCGTGCTCGACCGCTTCGTCGCCGCAGTGGACCGCGAGGGACTGGATGCCCACGGGATCCACGTGATGCTCGGGAGCGAGGAGGCCCAGCACCTCTGGAGTGCCGATCACCGGCGCAACATCTACTCGGTGTCCAAGGGCATCTGCGTCCTCGCCGTCGGTATGGCCGTCCGGGACAGGCTGATCTCACTCGATACCGCGGTGGTCGACGCCCTTCCCGGGATGGAGCCGGGGGCTGGAGTGGAGTCCGTGACACTGCGGCACCTGCTCACGATGACGAGTGGCATCGACTTCCCGTGGTTCGCGGACGAACCCCTCCCGTGGCCCGATCCGGCGCAGGCGATGCTCCTCCACCCCGCCCACGCACCGGGTAGCACCTTCCAGTACAGCGATGCGAGCACCTATACGGCCATGCGGATGCTCGGTGCCGTGGTCGGTGATGTACGGGACTGGCTGCTGCCGCGCCTCTTCGAACCGCTCGGGATCTCCGATCCGTTCTGGCAACGGTGCCCGCTCGGCTGGATCATGGGCGGCAGCGGACTGGAGCTACGCACCGGGGAACTCGCGCGCGTCGGCCGTCTGCTGCGTGACCGGGGGACATGGCAGGGCGATCGCCTCGTCGACGCGGAATGGGTCGACGCGATGCACACTCGATGGGTTCCCACCGGTGGCCCCGCTCCCTTCGAGTACTACGGAAGGGGCGCGTGGAAAGGACCGGGATCGTCATGGCGGCTCGACGGCAAGGACGGCCAGTACGTCATCATCGACCAGGAGCGGGAAGCGGTTCTCACCATCACCGCTCATGAGGAGAACCGCGACCACCGCCTCGCGGAGCTCGCGGTAACGGCCCTGCAGGGGTGAGGAACAGGTGGGGAATCACCGTTCGACGAGAACCCCCGGCGTGACTGTCCGCCCCTTCCGACCGTGGAGTGGTGGATCAGGTCAGGGCAGGAGGCGGTCGAGGATGGTCGGGATGACGCCACCGCTGCGCAGGAGGCGCACCTCGAGGTCGGTGTCGATCGCGGGTCGGGCGGTGTACTCCGCCCAGCCCCCGGCGCCCCGGTGGAGCCGGACGCGGAGGTCTGCCCGAAGGCGGACGTCCTCGGGCTCGGCATCGATCTGCAACTGGTCCCCGGGGGCCATGGTCCGAAGAACCGCGTAGGTCTCCTCCTCGATGAGGAGCGGCATGATGCCCATACCGATCAGGTTCGACCGGTGGATCCGCTCGAAACCGGTGGCAAGCACTGCACGGACACCGAGCAGCCGTTGCGCTTTCGCCGCCCAGTCCCGCGAGGATCCCATGCCGTACCGATCACCCGCGACGATGACGACCGATTCACCCGCGGCAGCGTACTGCTGGGCAGCATCCCAGACGGAAACGATGCGCCCGCTGGGTGCATGCGCGGTGTGGGCGGTGGGTGCATCCGGGGTGAGGTGGTTGTGCAGCGAGCGGTTGTGGAAAGCACCACGGACCATGACCTCCCAGTTCCCCCGGCGGGAGGCGAACACGTTGAGGTCGTCCCGCCGCTCTCCTCGCTCCACCAGGAAGTCCGCGACGTCGCTGTCCGCCGGGATGGCACCGGCCGGCGAGATGTGGTCGGTCGTGATGTCGTCCCCGAGGACCAGGAGCGGGTGTGCCCGGTAGCTGCCGAGCAGGCTCTCCTCGGTCACCGCGGCGAAGGGCGGCCGACGCAGGATGGTGGAGGAATCCTCCCACGGGTACAGATCACCGGCGGGGGTCTCGATCCCCTCCCAGAGCCTGTTCCGGCTCGCGGCCAGGAAATCCCGGCCGAAGTCCGCCGGATCCGTCGCATCGGCGAGGACGTTCTCCACCTCGTCCGCATCGGGCCAAAGATCCTGCAGGTACACAGCGGTTCCGGCAGCAGTGACCTGGACGGGTTCGGTGGTGAGATCGCGGTGGGCATCCCCGGCCAGGGCGTAGGCGATGACCATCGGCGGAGACACCAGCAGGCCCAGATCGAGATCGGGATGGACCCGTCCCGGGAAGTTCCGGTTCCCGGACAGTATCGCGACAGGCGAGGCGTGGCCCTGGGCGAGGGCATCACTCATGGAAGAGGTGAGAGGCCCGGAGTTGCCGATACAGGTGGCACAGCCGAATCCCACGATGTCGAAGCCGACGAAGGCGAGGTCATCGAGGAGCCCCGCTCGCCGGAGGTAGCTCGCGGCGGCGGGAGAGCCCGGAGCGAGGGAGGTCTTGACCCATCCCGGAACGACGAGCCCCAGCTCGCGGGCCCGCCGCGCCAGAAGTCCTGCCGCGATGAGGAGAGCCGGGTCGCTCGTACTGGTACAGCTGGTGATCGACGCGATGGCGACGGGGAACTCGGGTAGCCGGATTCCGTCCGCGGGCCGGGATCGCGGCTCCTGTGCCAGGACCTGTGGGATCCGGTCGAGCGTGAGCAGGTCCTGCGGTCGACGGGGGCCGGCTGCATGAGGGCGGAGCGTGGACAGGTCGATGCGCAGTGTCCGGGTGTAGTCCGGGGTCGCTGTCGGATCGAACCACAGGCCGGTCGACCGGGCGTAGGTCTCCACGAGCTCGATGTGCGCCGCGTCCCGTCCGGTCGCACGAAGGTAGGTGAGGGTGGCATCGTCGATCGGGAAGTAACCGGTGGTCGCCCCGTACTCGGGGGCCATGTTCGCGATCACTGCCCGCTGCCCCACGGTGAGTGTCCCGACCCCCGGTCCGTAGAACTCGACGAATTCGCCGGTGACTCCCATGGCACGCAGGTCGGAGGTGATCCTCAGGGCGAGATCGGTGGCGAGGACCCCCGGAGGCAACGAACCGGAGAGACGTACACCCACGACATCGGGGATACGCATGGTGGTGGGCATGCCGAACATCACGGTCTGCGCCTCGAGTCCTCCCACTCCCCAGCCCAGCACCCCGAGACCATTGATCATCGGCGTATGGCTGTCGGTGCCGATCATGACGTCCGGCACCGCCCACAGCACACCGTCGCGCACCTCCGTGGTCACCACGGTGGCCAGCTGTTCGAGGTTGATGGTGTGCATGATGCCCGTACCGGGCGGATTGACCCTGACTCCCGCCATGGATCCGGCAGCCCACTTGAGGAATCGGTAGCGTTCCCTGTTACGGCGGATCTCGTGCCCGATGTTCCGGCTGGGCGCATCCGCCCGCGCATACTCCTCCACGGCGAGGGAATGGTCGATCGAGATCTCCACGGGCAGCACCGGGGAGAGTTGCCGGGGGTCACCGCCCGCTTCCGCGATGGAGGACCGCATGGCAGCGATGTCCACGAGTGCCGGCGTGCTCGTGGTGTCATGCATCAGGACCCTGCCCGGCAGGAGGTCCACCTCCGCCTGACTGGTGCGCGCTTCCAACCAGCCGCGCAGCGCCTCGACGGCGCGCTCGCGGTCGCGCCCCTTCGAGGTCCGCACCACGTTCTCGGCAACGATGCGGAGCACCACCGGTAGCCGGTGGAAGTCCGGGCCGACGACGGCCGCGGCATCGCACACCCGCGCAATCGCGCCGTCGTGCTCGAGAACGCGCTGGGCGTCGTCGAAGGGGCTCCTACCCACGCTGCCTCCCTGAACGGTGAGGTTATAGGCTATAACACTTCACCGGGAGCACGGCACGGGCAGCTCGGTAGTGGACCGTGCGGAGTCTCGAAAGCACGCGCGACTACACTACGGAGGATTCGATACGGGTAGGGGGCGGGAGCACGGCATGATCTCCGCAGCAGCGGCAGTACTGACCAAGAACGACTACGCCTATGCGCAGGTACGCTCACGCATCCTCACCGGAGAGCTCCCGCCAGGCACCGTGATCAGCCAGGGGCGGCTCGCCGAGGAGCTCGGCGTCAGCACCACCCCCCTGCGGGAAGCGATCCGTCGCCTGGCGGCGGAGGGAATGATCCTGCTCGAGGCCCACCGCGATGCGCGCGTCTCCGCGGTGTCGGCCCAGGAGGCGCGCCATCTCCATGAGGTGCGTGAGCGAGTCGACCCACTGGCAGCCGGTCTCGCCGCCGAGCGCCGCACGGAGGAGCAGCTGAGGCAGATGGACCAGGCGCTGACACGGCTGACGCCGCTGCGGGATGACACCAGCCTGGATGCCCTGATGGCCCACCGCGAGTTCCATCGGGCCGTCTATCGTGCCTCGGGCAACGCGATCCTCGTGGGCATCCTCGAGCAGCTGTGGGACAAATCGGACCGGTACCGCCTGATCGGCCTGCGGGCGAGCGCCGATTCCCCCGATGACAGCGCCAGGATCAAGGGCGAGCACGAGGAGATCCTCCTGGCGGTGGAGGCGGGCGATGCCACGGGTGCTCACGATGCCATGCAACTCCACGTCCGGCACAGCCTGGGGCGCCGGGCGATCACGGCCCTGGAGGCCACCGGGGCGTAGTGCAGCGCGCAGCGGCCGTAACGTGCTGGACATCACAGGTGACCGGCTATAACTTGTAGTCCTTTGCTGTTTGCGGGGCCTCACCCGCAGGCGGCTCCACCCGTCAACGCCGCAAGGGGTCCATACCATTGGCACACGTTCCACGAACCGGGAATCGCCGCACCGGCGGAGCCCGGATCCTCACGATCCTCGGAGTCCTCGTCGGGCTGACCATCGTGGGCACAGCCGTCACCGACGCCGCCACGAGCGGCACCGGGAACAACGCCCGGGCCCGGCTGAACCTGATCGCACCGGCAGGTGCGGGAGGTGGCTGGGATACCGCCGGCCGCGAACTGCAACAGTCCATGCGAGCACAGGGAATCGTCAACAATCCGCAGGTGGTGAACATCCCCGGGGCCGGCGGGACCATCGGCCTCACCCGGCTGGCGGGTATGGGCGGTGAATCGTCGACGATGATGATCACGGGTATCACCATGCTGGGGGCCATCGCCATCAACGGGTCGGAGACGAACCTCGGGGATGTCACGCCGATCGCCCGGCTCGCCGACGACTACGACGTCGTGGTGGTTCCCGCATCCTCGCCGATCCAGAGCATCGAGGACCTCGTCGAGGCCTGGAAGGCCGATCCGGCACGGTTCGCCTTCGGCGGAGGGTCCCTCGGGAGCGTGGACCAGATGATCATCAGTCAGCTGGCCCGGGAGACCGGGATCGATCCCAACGACGTCAACTACATCGCCTACTCCGGTGGTGCAGAGCTGGCCACGTCGCTGCTCTCGGGCACCATCAAGGCCTCGGTCAGCGGGAACACCGACTTCGCCGCACAGATCGAGTCTGGCTCGTTGCGTGCCCTTGCCGTCTCGGCTCCCGAACCGGTGGAGAGCATCGATCTGCCCACCCTGGTGGAGCTCGGTTACGACGTCTCCCTCACCAACTGGCGCGGGATCGTTGCACCGCCCGGCATCACGGACGAGCAGAAGGCAGAACTGGAGACCATCGTCTCCGAGGCCGTCGAGACCCCGGAATGGCAGCAGGCCATCGAACGCAATCAATGGACGGACACGTTCATGGTCGGCGACGAGTTCGCCCGGAGCCTCGAGGCCGAGGCCGAGTTCGTCAACGGCATCTGGGCCGAACTCGGCTACTGACCACACGCCCCACCCACTCACCCTGCAAGCCAAGGAACACCCCTATGACCATCTTCGCGGGCTACGCCCATACACCCGAGGGCGAAGCAGCCCTGGACCACGCCATCGGGCTCGCCCGGAAGGACGGCGCCGAACTGGTCGTCTTCGACCTCGACGAGAAGACCACCGACGCCGACCGCAACTACGCTCCACCCTCGGACTCGCCCGCTGCCGCTCGCATCGACCAGAGCGGCGTCGCACACCGCTGGCTGGCACGAAGCGATCGTAGCGACGACGCACCGGACGAACTCCTCGACGCGGCGCAGGCACTCGACGCCGCCCTGATCGTCATCGGCATCCGCAGCCGCTCACGCGTGGGCAAGTTCCTCCTCGGCTCCAACGCCCAGCGCATCCTGCTCGGTGCGCGCGTCCCCGTGATCGCCGTGAAGGCCGTGCACGATGAGTTCTGAGACCACGCACCAGGCACCCGAGCAGTCGCGCCAGAACCCTTCCCACGGGATCCTTACCGGGAAGAGCGAACTGGTCCTGGCCCTCCTCGTCGCCGGGGTCGGGGTGTACCTCAGCGTCGGTGTCACCACGATGGATGTACCCCCGGGCGCCAATTCACCCGGACCGCAGTTCTTCCCCGTCCTGATCGCCATCGCCTCCTTCGTCCTCGCGGCGCTCCTGGCCGTGCAGACCTTCCGGAACCCGGAACCGGCGGACACCACAGCCGCCACCCCGGACGGGTCGGCACCCCAGTACCGGACGCACAGCGACTGGAAGTCACTCGGCATGGTCCTCGGTGCATTCCTGGTCTTCTGTTTCCTGCTCGAACCCGTCGGCTGGATCCTCTCGGCCGCGCTCCTGTTCTGGGCGATCGCCTACGCCCTCGGTAGCCGCAGGCGCTACTTCGACCCCGGGCTGGCCCTCGTCTTCTCCTCCTTCATCCAGGTCGCGTTCTCCGCCGGGCTGGGGCTCGCCCTGCCCTCCGGCATCCTGGAAGGGATGTTCTGATGGATTCCCTCAGTCTCCTGCTCGAGGGCTTCTCGCAGGCCCTCACCCCCATCAACCTGCTCTGGGTGTTCGTCGGAGCCCTGCTCGGTACCGCCGTCGGCGTGCTCCCGGGCCTCGGTTCGGCGATGGCGGTGGCCCTGCTCCTGCCCGTCACCTTCAGCCTGGACCCCGTGGGCGCCTTCATCATGTTCGCCGGCGTGTACTTCGGTGGCCTCTTCGGCGATTCCACCATGGGCATCCTGATGAACACCCCCGGCGGCGGTACCGCGATCGCCACCACCTTCGAGGGCCACCGGATGGCGAAGGACGGCCGCGCGCCCCAGGCCCTCGCCACGGCGGCGATCGGCGCGTTCATCGGTGGCATCATCGCCACCACGATCGTGGTGTTCTTCGCGCCCCGACTGGCCGAACTGGCAGTGCTCTTCGGCCCGGGTGAATACTTCGCCCTGGCGATCTTCGCCTTCATCGCCACGGCGTCGGTGGTCTCCGACTCCGTGACCAAGGGGCTGTCCGCCCTGATGATCGGGCTCACCCTGGCAGTGATCGGCATCGACGGCATCTCAGGTGCGGCCCGGTTCACCTTCGGTATCCCCGAACTGTTCGACGGCGTCAGCATCATCGTGATCACCGTGGGCATCCTGGCGCTGGGCGAGGTGTTCCACGTGGCCTCGCGTATTCACCGGGACCCCGTGCTGCGTGCGGTGACCATCTCGGCCCGCCCCTACCTCTCGAAGGCCGAGTTCCGCGAGGCACTGCCGGCCTGGCTGCGAGGGACGGCGTTCGGTGTTCCCTTCGGCGTCATCCCGGTGGGTGGAGCCGAGGTCCCCACCTTCATGGCGTACGGCACGGAACGCAGCCTGGACCGCAAGAGCAAGAACCCGAAGTTCGGCCGTGGCGCCATCCGTGGTGTCGCTGCACCGGAAGCTGCGGGCAACGCCACCTCCGGTACCGCTATGGGCGCACTCCTGGCCCTCGGCCTGCCCACTTCCGCGACGGCGGCCATCATGCTCGCAGCGTTCCAGCAGTACGGACTCCAGCCCGGACCGCTGCTGTTCGAGCGGAGCCCCGACCTCGTGTGGGCGCTCCTGGCGAGCCTCTTCGTGGGTCTGGTCATGCTCCTCATCCTGAATCTGCCCTTCGCGCCCATCTGGGCCAAGTTGATCCTGGTGCCCAAGCCCTACCTGTACGCGGGTATCTCGGTGTTCTGCGCCCTCGGTGTCTACGCCACGTCGGCCGCCGTCTCCGACCTGCTCCTGGTGTTCGGGATCGGTTTCGTGGGGTTCCTGCTGCGCCGCTACGGGTTCCCACTGGCGCCCGTGATGATCGGCGTGGTCCTCGGGCCGCTCGCCGAGACGAGCCTGCGCAACGCCCTGGCATCCAGCGGCGGTGACGCCACGGTGCTGATCTCGAGTGGTATCTCCATCACGCTCTACGTGGTCCTGGTCCTGGTGGTGATCTACGGCGTCACCCGAAAGATCCGTGCGCGGCAGATGCAGGACGTCTGACCCGCCACCCTGCAGCGGCGCCGTACCGGAGCACGATCCCGGGACGGCGCCGCTCTGCTTCCGGGAACCTCGGGATCCTCGGCGCCCGGCACGGCGGATATCTTCATCTTTGCCGCTGAAATTCCGGCCAAATCGGTGTCCGCAGGTAACGGATTGCCCGTCGGTGCCGACAGTGACCCTCGGAACGCTCCGTCGATCAGCCCCACGAGGAACACAATGACCACCGAGAACGCCCTGTCTCTTGCGCCGGCGGACGTGATGCTCCGTCATCATGTCACGGTCACCGGCCGGGCGGATGGCCCGGTACTGCTGTTCGCTCACGGTTTCGGGTGCGACCAGCACATGTGGCACCGCCTCATCCCGTACTTCACGGACCAGTACCGGGTGGTGCTCTTCGACCACATGGGGTCGGGGTCGTCCGACCAGGCCGCGTACGACGCCGACAGGTACTCGAACCTCGACGGGTACGTCGCGGACATCCTGGTGCTGTGCGACGTCATGGACCTGCACGAGGTCACCCTGGTGGCACACAGCGTGGCGACCATGATGGCCCTGCTCGCGGCCGTCGCGGAGCCGGAGCTGTTCACCAGGCTGATCCTCGTGGCGCCGTCACCCTCGTACATCGACGAGCCCGCCCAGGGCTACGTGGGCGGATTCACACGCACGGACATCGACGACCTCCTCGAATCCCTGGACAGCAACTACTTCGCGTGGTCCGCAGCGATTGCCCCGATGGTCATGGGCAATCCCGGGACTCCCGAGCTCGGCGCCGAACTGACCACCAGCTTCTGCAGCACGAATCCTGACACGGCGCGGAACTTCGCCCGCGTCTCGTTCCTGTCCGACGTGCGGGAAAGCCTCACGTCCGTCCGGGTTCCGGCGCTGATCCTGCAGTGCTCCGATGACATGCTGGCTCCACCGGAGATCGGCCGGTACCTGCAGGACGCCCTCGCGGGAAGTGAACTCGTGGAACTGCGCGCATCGGGTCACGTGCCCCAGGCCAGCGCCCCGGCGGAGACCGCCGCCGCCATCGTGGAGTACCTGAAGCGGCACTGCTGATGGATTCACCGGATTACGAACAGTTCTTCCAGCAGGCACCCTGTGGCTATCTGCTCCTCGACGACGACGGCACCATCCGGATGATCAACGACACCTTCCTCCACTGGACGGGGCATCGGCGGGAGGCTCTCCTCGGTACTCCGCTGCAGCGCCTTCTTCCGATGGGGGACCGCCTTCTCTTCTCCACACACTGCATCCCCCAGTTGAGGCTCTCCGGCGCCGTCTCGGAGGTGTCCCTGGAGGTCCTGGATGCCGAGGGCGTGCGGAAGGCGGCGCTGCTCACCGCCGTCCGCACCTCCGATGCCGCCGGCCATGGAAGTGTCAGGGTGATCGTCTTCAGCGCCCACGAGCGGCGCAAGTACGAACTGGAACTCGTAGCAGCCCGGCGCCGCGCCGAGGAGTCGGAGACCCGGAGCATGAAGGCCGAGGCCGGGCTGCAGCACCTTGCACTGCACGACACGCTCACGGGGCTCCCGAACCGCGCCGGCCTGGCATCCACCCTCGAGAACGCGCTGGCCGAGCGCGGGATGCTGAATCGCGAACTGGCGGTCCTCTTCCTCGACCTCGATCGGTTCAAGGCGGTCAATGACAGCCTGGGTCATGGTGCCGGGGACGAGCTCCTGACGATCGTTGCGCAGCGGCTCCGCGCCAACGTCCGTGCCGCGAGCACGGTGGCGCGATTCGCGGGCGACGAGTTCGTGATCCTCGAACACGTCACCGGACTGGAGGAGGCGGGGCACCTCGCTGACAGGATCCTTCGGGTGATCAACACCACCATGGTGATCGAGGACCTCGAAGTGGTCTGTTCGGCGAGCATCGGGGTGGCGCTCGCGGACCGTCAGTACACCAACGCGGACCGTTTGCTCCGCGGTGCGGACATCGCCATGTACCAGGCGAAGGCCCGCGGCAGGAACACCTGGGCGGTGCACGACCCCACCGAGGTGGATCCGGCGGTGAATCGGATGCACCTGCTGGGCGAGCTGCGGACGGCTATCGCCACGGAGCAACTCCGCCTGCACTATCAACCCCGCGTGGACCTCTCCACGGGGAGGGTCAACAGTGTGGAGGCGCTGGTGCGGTGGCAACACCCCACGCGTGGCCTGCTGCAACCCGCGGACTTCATCGACCTCGCGGAGGAATCCGGGCTCATCCGGAACCTCGGTGCGTGGGTGCTCGAGGAAGCCGTCCGCCAGAGTACCCGCTGGCGGAACCTCTCCCCCGAGCAGAAGCCGGTGGAGATCGCGGTCAACCTCTCCACGCGTCAGCTCCTCGACCCCGACCTCCTCGGGCTCGTCTCCGAGATCCTGACCCGCCATGCGTACGACCCCCGCCAGCTGACGCTGGAGATCACCGAGACCGCACTGATGGAGGACCCCGCAACTGCGCTGCAGGTACTCACGGCGCTCAAGGAG
>JASLBS010000278.1 GCA_030146405.1 Arthrobacter sp. | reverse complement strand
CTCAGTGCTGCGGGGGAGGCGAAGATCGCCGTCGCGCCGACCGCACCGGCGGCGTCGGCCAGTGCCTGTGCAGGGAGGGTGCGCGGAGCGGTGACGTCCATGTCCGGGGTCACCGAGGTTGCGCCGAGCGCAGGACCGAGCAACGCGAAGGGCGCGAAGCCCGCTACGAGGGACGTACCCGGGCCGAGGCCCAGGGTGGATTCGACGGTATCGCGCATGGCGGCGAGCCGACGGTGTGTGTAGACCACACCCTTCGCCGGTCCGGTCGAGCCGGAGGTGAAGAGGATCGCGGCGTCGCTGTCCGGTGCCGGGGCCGCTACGGAGCCCATGGGCCGGGTGGCCCGCAGATCATTGAGCGAAGCGTCGACCCGCAACGCCTTCCGCTTGGCGGCGGGGAGGGGAGCTGCACTGATCCGCCGGCCCGGCCACCCGAAGGCCCGTGCCGCGACGAGCGCGCGGTCGATCCCGATCACGACGTCGGGCGCGGCACCCTTGACGGCCCGATTGAGGCCGCGGGGGCCGAGACCGGCATCGGCGACGACGATCACCGCACCGATCTGCAGGCATGCGTAGATGAGGACGGTCAGGTCGACTCCCGGGGGAACGAGCAGGCTCACCCTGCTGCCCGGGCCATAACCGAGCGCAATGAGCCCCGCTGCAACGGCGTCCACTTCGTCGGCCAGACGGCGCCACGTGAGGGTCCGGGGCGGGCCGTCCGGCGTCATCTCCGCGACGGCGACGGTATTCCCTGCTGTCCCGGCGGCAAGCTCCGCAACACGCGCACCGAGCGGCGAATAATCCGGCGGCGCATCCCCGGTGGCACTCCGGGTCTCCTCCGCGACGGCCTGCACTGCAGGGTACGGCGAGGGGAGCCCGACCGAGCGGGAGGCGAGCCACTCCATGGCGGTGGACGCGGTGTCGGCGTCCTCCTGAACGAGGTGGCTCGCCCGCTCGAAGCGGTGGATGTCCGCGTGCGGCAACCTGCGTGCGAGGTCCTCGAGGTAGGGGTCCGAGAACACCGGATCGTTGGGTCCCCACATCATCAGGACGGGCACGTCGAGGCTACGGATACCCTCCGCCGTCTCGGTCAGGGCGGGGAAGCTCGGGTGTGCCGCGTCGGCGGGGATGTCCGAGACGAAGTTCGCGATACCCCTTCGGGCAGCTGCGGTGCGGTACGGGTCCCGGAAGGCACGCCGGACCTCCGGGAGGAGCGCGGGCCGGGCCAGTGACAGGGTGACATCGAGGAAGGCCGTGGTGGTCCGGGTACCGAGCCCGTGCACCCCGGGCGCGAGAGCGAGCCTCAGCGGGGCGGGGATCGAACGCGCCGGATCCTGATGGATGGCCGTGTTGGTGAGGACGACCCCCACCAGATCCTCCCGGTTGCGGTGCGCGAAGCCGAGACTGACCACCCCGCCCCAGTCGTGCCCCACCGTGACCACGGGGCCGGAGAGTCCGAGGGCACCCACGAAGTCCTCGAGATCGGTGATGCGGTGCGCGAGCCGCCGGAAGACCCCGGTCCGCGCGGAGTACCCCATGTCCAGCTGGTCGACCGCGATCACGCGCCAACCGGCCTCGTGCCCTGCCGCGAGATAGCTGCGCCAGAGGTAGGACCAGGTGGGGTTGCCGTGGACGCAGAGCAGGGTGCCGCGGACGGGAGGAGACTCAGTACTGCCGTCCGCGCCGTTGTCCAGGTAGTGCCAACGGTGCACGGTACCCGGCTCGTCCACATCGCTCGACGAGGGCACGTCGAGGTACGCCGACCAGGAGGGGTCGACGCCGGGGAGTGCTACCACGCAATCTCCATCATCGAGGTGTTGAGCCCGGACCCGACCCCCAGGCACAGCACGCGGTCGCCTGGATTGAGTGTCTGCGACTCCTGGGCGAGGGTCATGGGGAGGGAGGCGGGCCCCACATTGCCCCAGTGCGGGAACGTGATCGGAACGCGTTCGCGCTCGAGGTCCACGGCCTTGATGATGGCGTTCGTGTAGGAGTTGGACACCTGGTGCGTGACGTAACGGTCCATCCCGTCCCAGGCCCAGCCGTCCGCCTGTGCCTCGTGCCAGGCGGTGACCACAAGTTCCAACCCGCCGTCCAGCAGGCCCTTCGTATCCGTATACATACCGTCGAGGCCACCCACGCACAGTTCGTGGTGCTGTGTGCCCGCGCGGGAGACACCACCGAGGATCCGGTGCGAACCCGGGTGCAGATCGGCAGGGCCGATCACAGCGGCGGCGGCACCGGAGCCGAGGGTGAGGGTGGCGAACTCCGCCAGGAAGTCCTCACGGGTGGAGTCCACGTGGTTCAGCCGCTTGAAGGTGGCCTCCTGGACCCGCTGGGAGTCCTCCCCGGCGACGATCAGTGCGTACTTGATCTGACCGGAGTCGATCATGTTGGCGGCGAGGGTCATGCCGTTGACGAACCCCAGGCACGCGTTGGCGAGGTCGAAGTTCATGGCGGAGGACGGCAGGCCCAGGGAGTGGTGGATCTTCACGGCCACGGAGGGCTCGAGGTTGCGGCGCGTCACCGAGGTGTTGATGAGGAGCCCGACGTCGCCCGGTTCGATACCGGCCTCCGCCATCGCCTTGGCACCCGCTTCGATGGCGGCATCGTCGAAGTCGGAGCCGGGCGACCACCAGCGACGCTCGGTGACGCCGGCCACGCGCTCGAGCAGTCGCTTGGACAGGCGGAGCCTTTTGAGGCTGGGAGCCAGACGCTCGTCGAACGCTGCGGAACTGACGACTACCGGCGCCTCCACACTCGTGACGGCGAGCAAGGCCGTGTTGTCATGTCGAAACGTCGCGTTACCGGTCAAATTTCCTGCCTCGTCAACTGGTCAGCGCCGGTATATGGCCGGAATGGACCCACGGGTGAGTCGGCCTGGACGCCTCTGAATGCTGCTGAATCTTTGTAAGCCTACTTCTTGTCGCACGGCGGGTCACTTCGAAAATCCGCGATACCCGAGGTTGCGAGCGCGATGCTCCGCACCGGCGGAGCGGTCCAGTAGATTGGGTTGGTCCCATCCCACCTGGAGAACCTGACACCGTGCATCTGAAGAGTCTAACCGTGCGAGGGTTCAAGTCTTTCGCCTCGGCGACCACCTTCGACTTCGAACCCGGCGTGACCGCCGTCGTCGGTCCCAACGGGTCCGGGAAGTCCAACGTGGTGGACGCGCTCGCCTGGGTGATGGGGGAGCAGGGCGCCAAGACCCTCCGCGGGGGGAAGATGGAGGACGTCATCTTCGCCGGGACCACGGGCCGTGCCCCGCTCGGACGGGCGCAGGTCTCACTGACCATCGACAACAGCGACGGTGCACTCCCCATCGAGTACACCGAGGTGACGATCTCCCGCACGCTCTTCCGTGCAGGCGGCTCCGAGTACGCGATCAACGGCAGGAACTGCAGACTGCTCGACATCCAGGAACTCCTCTCCGACTCCGGGTTGGGCCGGGAGATGCACGTCATCGTCGGCCAGGGGCAACTGGACAAGGTGCTGCACGCCACACCGGAGGACCGCCGGGGCTTCATCGAGGAGGCCGCCGGGATCCTGAAGCACCGCCGCCGCCGGGAGAAGACAGTAAGAAAACTCGACGCCATGCAGGCGAACCTCGCCCGCCTGTCCGACCTCGCGGGCGAATTGCGGCGGCAGCTCACTCCGCTCGGCAAGCAGGCCGAGGTGGCGCGGCGCGCACAGCAGGTCCAGTTCACCGTCCGGGATGCCCGTTCCCGGCTCCTGGCCCACGAACTCGTCACCCTGCGTTCGGATCTCGACCGTCACACCGCCGTGGAGGTAGCGCTGCAGGCGAGGCGGGAGGAGGTGGAGAGGGCACTGGCCTCGGGGCAGGAGCGGCGGGCCGCCCTCGAACAGGCGGCGGCGGCGACCGTTCCCGCACTGAATACGGCCCGCGAATCCTGGTACGCCCTCTCCAGCGCGCGTGAGAAGCTCGCCGCGCTCGCCGTTCTCGCCGAGGAACGCGGGCAACTCCTCGGCCAGGGCGGGTCGGATCCCGACGCGGGACGCGATCCGGACCAGCTGGATCGTCAGGCCACCCGGATCCGCGCGGAGGTGGCGGGACTGCAGGAAGAGGTGACTGCGCTCCACCGGAGCCTCGAGACGACCCTCGACGAGCGACGCGCGGCAGAAGAGGCATCGACGGCCGAGGATGCGAGACTCGCGCGGCTACTGCGCGCGGCCGCCGATCGGCGCGAGGGGGACGCTCGGCTGGCCGGCACGGTGGGCGCCGCGCAGTCGCGGGTCGAAGCAGCCGGAGCGGAACTCGGGCGTCTGCGCACCTCGATCGCCGCCGCAGAGGAGCGACGCCGGACCGCCGAGCGTGAGTTCACGGCTCTGGAGAGCCAGGTGGCGGGTCAGGAGGAGGGTGAGGAAGGTCTCGACGCCGAGTACGAGCAGGCGTCCGCCGTCCTCGCCTCGATCACGGAGGAACTCGGCGCCCTCGCCGAGGAGGAGCGCGCTACGGAGCGCGAACGTGGGGCGCTCGCGGCCCGGTTGGATGCGCAGCGCGAGGGCCTGCAGCAGCGCGATGGTGCCGGTGTACTCCTGGCCGCCGGGCTCGAGGGCGTGTCCCGGCCGATCGCCGCCCTCCTGCAGGTGGACCCCGGCTTCGAGAAGGCCGTCGCCTCGGCCCTCGGCCGCTCCGCGGATGCCGTCTCCGTGGAGAACCTCGCCGCCGCCGTCGACGCCCTGATGCTCGTGAAGCGCGACGACGCCGGGCAGGTGTCCCTCGTGGTGGCCCCGGCGATCATGGACAGCGGACGAATTCGTGCACTCCCTCCCACTGTGTCCGTGCCCGGTGTCCCGGTGCTGGCCGTGCTCGACATGCCCTCGGCGCTCAGCCCCGCCCTCACGGACCTGCTGGACGGCGTGGTGGTGGTCGAGGATCTCGGCGAGGCGCTCGCCGCCGTGGAGAGTGGGGAGGTGAGGATGGCCGTCACCCGGGACGGCGACGTCCTCACTCCGCGCCAGGCCCAGGGCGGAACACCGGATCCCGCCGGTTTCCTCGAGCTCCGTGCCGCGGTCGAGGAAACGGAACGCCGGCTGCACGACGTGGTGTCATCGATCGAGCGCCTGCGCTTCCGCTCGTCCGGGCTCCGTGCGGCGCGGGAGGAGGCCCAGCAGCGGGCGGACGACGCGCTCGGCCGGCTCCATGAATCCGATGCGCGGATGGCCGCTGTCGCCGAGAAGCTCGGGCAGTTGAACGCCGGCCTGCGGTCCGCGTCGGGTGAGGCCGAGCGGCTGAGGGTGCTGGTGCGGTCCGCCGAGGCCAACCTGGCACAGGAGGAGGGCAGGCTCGAGGAAGCAGCCCGGCGTCTTCGGGAGCTCCAGGACCAACCGATGGAGGCGGAACCATCGGTGGAGCAGCGCGATGCACTGCAGCGCGCCGCCGTCGGCGCACGTCAGGCCGAACTCGAAGCGCGTCTCGCCCTGCGCAGCCGTGAGGAGCAGCTGTCCGCGTCGGAGGCCCGGGTGGCATCCCTGGAGCGCGTCGCCCAGACCGAGCGCCGGGCCCGCGAGCAGGCTGCCGAGAAGGCGCGCATCCGCAGGATGCAGGCGCAGAAGGCAGGAGCGGTGGCGTGCGCCGCCCGCCACGCGGAGCAGCGTGCCGCTCGATCCGTGGAGGCTGCAGCCGAGCAGCGGGATGCCGCCGAACGGCTGCGGGAGGCACAGGACGCAGAGCTGCAGGACGTGCGCAGGCACACGGCGGAACTCGGCGTGGAGCTGGCCGGGCTGACGGACTCCGTGCACCGCGACGAGCTGGCCCGGACACAGCAGCGACTCCTGATCGAGGCGCTGGAGAACAGGTCCATCGAGGAACTCGGGCTCACACCGGATCACCTCGTCGACGAGTTCGGTCCGCACCTGCCGGTGCCCGGGGACGCGCCGGGGGAGGACAAGTGGGCGGCGCTCCGGGCGCCGGTTGACGAGGACGGCAACCCGGTACCGCAGGGCGTCCCCTTCGTTCGTGAGCAGCAGGAGAAGCGCCTGAAGCGGGCCGAGCGCGACCTCGCCTCCCTGGGCAGGGTGAACCCGCTGGCCCTCGAGGAGTTCGCAGCCCTGGAGGAACGCCATCAGTTCCTCAGCACGCAGCTCGCGGACCTCAAGGCGACACGGAAGGACCTCCTCGACATCATCCGGGAGGTCGACGAGCGCGTGGAGCAGGTCTTCACGGCGGCGTACCGTGATACGGCCGAGCAGTTCGGGCGCGTGTTCGCGACGCTGTTCCCCGGTGGGGAGGGACGACTGGTCCTCACGGACCCGGGGGACATGCTGACCACCGGCATCGAGGTGGAGGCGCGCCCCGCCGGCAAGAGGATCAAGCGGCTCTCACTGCTCTCCGGAGGAGAGCGTTCGCTCACCGCGGTAGCGCTGCTGGTGGCCATCTTCAAGGCGAGGCCGTCGCCGTTCTACGTCATGGACGAGGTGGAAGCCGCTCTGGACGACACGAATCTCGGGCGGTTGATCACGATCTTCCAGGAGCTCAGGGAATCGAGCCAGCTCATCATCATCACGCACCAGAAGCGGACCATGGAGGTGGCCGACGCCCTGTACGGCGTCACGATGCGCGGGGACGGCGTGTCCACGGTGATCAGTCAACGG
>JASLBS010000266.1 GCA_030146405.1 Arthrobacter sp. | reverse complement strand
GCCGCCTTGCTCGCTCCGTACGCGGGGTTCACAGGCTCACCGCGGTACGCACCACGGGATCCGACGCTGACGAGGCGACCGCCCGCCGGACCGGCCGGGCGATCGAGGAGGTGGCGCGCCACGAGCCAGGCGAGGTTCGCCGGGCCCACCAGGTTGACGTCCAGCGTGCGCCGCCACGCCCGCTGCCACTCGTCGAAGCCGGTGGTGTCGACGGGGTGGGCCTCGAAGATACCCGCGTTGTTGACGAGCACATCCAGTCCGCCCAACTGCCGGACGCTGTCGTCCACGATGCGGCGGCAGGCTTCGGGAACCGCCACGTCCCCGACGACGACGGCATGACCCTCGCCGGGCAGTGCGGCTCGTACGGCCTCCGCCGCAGCCGTATCCCTGCCGGCGTGGACGGCGAGACGATGGCCCCGCTCAGCGAGTCCGTGGGCGATGGCGGCGCCGATGCCGCGGCTCGCGCCGGTCACCAGGATCCTCGATGTCATCGTCCAGACGCTACCTCCTGCCTCTGCGACGGCGCCGGTCGGCGCACCCGTGGACACGGAACCACTCCTGGGGGGTGCACCTTGCTACGCTTTCGTGCCAGTACCTCCGCCCACTCCCCTGAAGGACTCCATGGACCCGTTCACCGTGCACTCCGAGAGGGGCTTCCTCAGGCTGAGGTGGAGGCACGGCGTGGAGATCACCCACCCGGCGGGTGTCGCGGCTGCCCGTGCCCTGGCCGAATTCTCCGGCGCCACTCCCCTGCCACTGTTGGTGCACATGCACGGCATCACGGGCGTCACGCCCGAGGCGCGTGCCGGCATGGCGTCCTACCGCGGTTTCTCCCGGGTGGCGCTCATCGGCGAGGACGCCGTCGACGAAGTGGTGTCGGGCTTCTCGCACCGCTCGCCCACTCCCACCCGTTTCTTCACCTCCGAGACCGCCGCGCTCGCCTGGCTCCTGGGCAACGGCCCGGCCGAGCAGGAGCCCGCGTCGGGCGACACCTACCACGAGCCGGCAGGGGCCGAAGCGCGCCCGCAGACACGTTGACCGCCCGGACGCCCGGTGGGAAGGTGGCTGCATGAGTGACATCAGCGAGGTCCGGGTCAGCAATGACGAGGAGCAGGGCCGCTACGTGGCCCGGCTCGACGGCACCGAGGTCGGCACCGCCGCCTATGAACTGACGGACGACACGATCGTCTTCACGCACACCGTCGTGGACGAGGACGTCGAGGGCCGTGGCGTCGGCAGCACGCTCATCGGCCATGCGCTCGACGACGCCCGCGATCGCCACCTCACAGTGGTCCCCCAGTGCGGCTTCGTGGCCGCCTTCATGGACGAGCACCCCGACTACCAGGACCTCCTGGCCTAGCTCGCCGGCCTCCGCCGGTCAGTTCGCGAACGTGTCGACGAGCACGAGATCAGGAGTCCACAGCCCCAGTGAGCCCCCCTGGTCCTTGAGGACGGGGGTGCTGAGACCGTTGTAGTAGGCGGAGGCCGAGTCGGTGCCGGAGCCGGTATGGACGCGGAGCTCTGCACCCGGTTCCAGGATGTACCCGTCGCCGACGCGGAGGACGGTGTTGGCGGCGTCCCGGAGGAAGTAGCCGCTCACGTCGGTCGCCGAGCCGGACGCGTTGTGGAGCGTGACGTACTCACCGGCCCCGGGCTGGACGTCGTCGCCCGGTGGGTTGTTCACGGCTCCGCTGATCCTGATCCGCGCCTCCGGGAAGACCGGCAGCCCGCGCAGGTGACGCCTGCTCTGCAGCGGGAAGTCGGTGGTCACGGCGTCGACGCCGAGATCCGCCATCGCGCTGACGGCCTCGCGCGAATTGACGGTGTAGACGCTCATCACGAGGCCCGCGGCATGCACGGCGGCGACGTCCTGGGCATCGACGAGTCGGTAGTAGGCCCCGACGGAATCCGCGTAGGTCGACCAGCTCGCGAGCAGCACCGGACCGGGTACGGCGAACGTGAGCTGCTGCAGCATGACCTCGGGTGCGAGCGCGGCGAATCTCCGGTTCGAGGACTCGTCGAACCCGATGACCTGCACCTTGTCGGCGGCCACCAGCTTCCGCCAGGCGGGGTGGGTGAGCAGCTCGTCCGCCACCAGCTGCTCGATCCCCGGGGAGTTCCACGGCGACTTGATCTCGATGTAGACGCCGGTGGTCCGGTCCGCCACCGCGACGGCGTCGTCGAGGTGCGGGATCCTCTCACCCGCGAAGCGCTCGTCGAAGTAGGAGCCGACATCGAGCTGCTGGAGCTCGGCCCAGGTGAAGGACGTGATGGGGTCGGCGCTCCGTCCGGGGAACACCTGCTCGGCGTTCGTGGTGCGGGCGGGGG
Organism: Arthrobacter sp.; assembly: GCA_030146405.1. GTDB lineage: Bacteria > Actinomycetota > Actinomycetes > Actinomycetales > Micrococcaceae > Arthrobacter_D. The sequence goes on along the minus strand of JASLBS010000266.1, from coordinate 2,852 downwards.
TGTCGTCGTGGAACAGGAACGGGACCCCGTCCGCACTGAGCTGGACGTCGATCTCGATGAAGTCCGCTCCCGAGGCGCGGCCGTCCCGGAACGCCGCGACGGTGTTCTCCGGCGCCGTTCCTGCTGCTCCGCGGTGTCCCACGAGCACAGGGCCGCCCGTGGTGCGCTTCATCGGCAGCTGACGGACATCCGTGGCCGGGACCGTATGCGAGGAGGTGGCGAGGAGCGAGAGCCCGACGGCGGCGACGGCGACGGAGCGGGCGGAGCGGACTGCGCGGAACGGCATGGGTGGTCCCTTCGGGGTGGAGGCGGCAGGGCCGCATGCTCCGATCCAACCGTTCCCACCCGTCGCGGCCGTCAACGCCGGGTTAACCGCCGATGAAGTGCTCGCGTCTCCGCTCCGGGTTCAGGCCCGGCCCTTCAGGATGAGGTTCCAGTACACCTTCGGCAGCACGACCCGCTCCGCGACGAACGTCAGGCGCCGCTCCCGGGCGAGGTTGTTCCAGCCGGGCACGGTCGGCATCGGTGAGTACTTGTCGTCGAACTCGGAGAACACGACGGTGTTCCGGCTGACCACGAACGGGCACGCCGAATAGTGGTTGTACTCCGCCGTGGGCTTCCTGCCCTTGACGACGGCCCTGATGTTCTTGGCGAGGACCTTCGTCTGCATCCGCAGGGCCGCACCGGACTTGGAGTTCAGCGTGGAGGCGGCGTCCCCCAGGGACCAGACGGACGGGAAGCGCGGGTGCCTCAGGATCACGGGGTCCACCTCGACGAAACCGCCGGGATTCCCGGGCGCCGGAAGGTCGGTGCTCTTCAGCCACTCCGGTGCGGACTGGGGCGGGACGGCGTGCAGGACGTCGTAGCCGAGCAGCTCCGAGGCACCGGTGACGCTGTTCCTGAGCTCGACCGTGCGGCCCTCGGGATCGACGGACGTGAGCTCGGTGCTGTACCGGACCTCGATCCCGTACTCCTCGATCTTCCGGTCGAGTTCCTCGTCGATGATCTCCATGCCGAAGATCGTGGGGGTGGCCACCGCGAGGACCACCCGGATGTCCTTGAGCACCCCCTGGCGCCGCCAGTGGTCGCACGCGAGGTACATCGGCTTCTGGGCTGCGCCGGCACAGGACGCGGGTCCGGGCGGCTGTGTGAAGACCACCGTCCCCCGGGTGAGGCCTTTGAAGAGCTTCCATGCCTTCGGCGCCAGTTCGTACTCGTAGTTCGACGCACCGAACGGCCCGTCCATCGCGTCCTTGAGTCCCGGGATGGCGGTCCAGTCGTTCTGGATGCCCGGACAGACCACCAGGTGGTCGTAGGTGATGGTGGCACCGGATTCCAGCAGCACCGTGCTGGTGCCGGTGGCGACATCCGCCGCCCTGTCCTGGATCCAGGTCACCCCCTTGGGCGTCACGGCCGACTGCAGGCGCACCGCCTCGAACGCATCCGCCGTCCCGCCGGCGATGTGCGAGAAGAGCGGCTGGTAGAGGTGGCGGCTCCGCGGCTCGATCACGGCGACGTCCTTGAACCGGTACCGGCGCAGGCGCCCGGCGAGGGAAACCCCGGCGTTGCCTCCGCCGATGATGAGCACCTGGTGGTGACGGGTCTCGCCGGGCGCGGGGAGAACGGGGACCGTGCGGCCTGCCGATGACCTGCTGGTACTGGAACGGATGACAGCTACCTCTTCTGTGCGCCTGCGCGGGTTTCCTCCGACAGTACCGCCCGGCACCGACATGGGCACAGGGTCGGACGACGCGCTCGGCTCTCCGCCAGGAGGGGCACGGGTGGGGTCCCCGGCCTCAGGGGCGCGCGTACCGCTGGACGAACGCGCGCAGGATGGCCTTGGGCTGGTCGACCACCGAGGCCCGCGCCCGCTGGATGTACTCGTCGGCCTGCTCCGGAGGGAAGTAGCCCGCGTGGCGGTACGTGCTGATGCGGCCCACGAGGGCCTCGACGTCGAGCTCCGGATGGAACTGCGTGGCGTAGACGTTCTCCCTCACGCGGAACATCTGGACGGGGCACGTGCCGGAGGAGGCCAGCAGCACCGCCGATGCCGGAAGCGTGGAGCACGCCTCCTTGTGGCCCACGTAGGCGGCGAACGACGACGGCAGCCCGGACAGCAGTGGATCTGCTGCGCCCTGGTCCGTCAGCGTGACCTCGACCGCGCCGATGGGCTCGGCGTACGTGGTGTCGACGACGGCGCCCTGGTGGCGCCCGAGGGTCCCGACGCCGTAGCAGGCCCCGAAGAAGGGGTAGTCCTCGCCGACGACCCTGTCCAGCAGGGCTCCGAGCTCGCCCTCGACCCGCCGCTGCACCGCGCCCTTCGACGGCTCGGGATCGGAGGAGTTGAAGGGGCTGCCGCCGAGGAAGATGCCCGAGTAGTCGGCGAGGTCCAGCTCCGGCAGTGGTTCCGCCTCCAGCCTGACGCGCCGCAGCTCGTCCTCGGCGAGACCGCCGAAGCGGAGGAAGCTCCGGTACTCGGCGTCTGCTGCGAAGTCTTCGGCGCGGGTGGCCAGGAGGAGGAACGGTTTCACCCTCCGATGCTACTGGGCATCCCACGTCACCAGCTCGACCACGCCGCGGTGGACGGGAGGGCTGCCGGAGCGGCTAGCGCACGTCCGGTGCACCACCCGCTCCGGCGGACCGGGACGGCGGCATACCGTCCCCGGGTACTCCCCGGTGGTCGGAGGGATCAACCCACCGGTCACCCATCGGGTACCCGGGGCGGGACGTGGCGGCGTCGTCCGGGTTCTCGTCCTTCAGCTGCCTGATCTCGGAGCGGAAGATCCGGAGCGACTGTCCGACGCTGCGCGCCATGCCCGGCAGCCTGGGAGCGCCGAACAGGACGATGGCGA
>JASLBS010000221.1 GCA_030146405.1 Arthrobacter sp. | reverse complement strand
CGTCGACCAGACGAAGCGGCCACCCATGTTGCCGATGGAGAGAAGTCCCACGAACCCGCCGGCCACTGCCACGGTCACGGCCGTGGTGCCGTCAGCACCGCGGAAGAAGTCCTGGATCATCGGGGAGGCCTGCTCGAGGATCCCGATGCCGGCGGTGACGTTGCAGAACAGGACGATCCAGACGAGCCAGAACTGGCGTGTCTTGATCGCATTGGCGGCCGAGACGTTGTCGGTCGTGACGAGCGGCTTGGACTTCAGCTGCGCGGGGTCGAACCCCGCAGGCTTCCAGCCATCGGCCGGAACCTTGATGGTGAACGCACCGAACATCATGTAGACCAGGTAGATGACGGCGAGGGTCAGGAACAGCTTGCCGACGGCATCGCCGCTGGCAACCCAGCCCTCGGCCCCGGACTCGGGGTCGTACATCCTGAGCAGCTGGGTGGACAACGGGCTGGCGATGAGCGCACCGCCACCGAACCCCATGATGGCCATACCCGTTGCAAGTCCCGGACGGTCGGGGAACCACTTGATGAGCGTGGAAACCGGCGAGATGTAGCCGATACCCAGCCCGATACCGCCGATGAAGCCGTAGCCGAGGTAGACGAGCCACAACTGGTTCGTGAAGATGCCCAGGGCTCCCACCAGGAACCCGGACGTCCAGAACAGCGCCGAGGTGAACATCGCCTTGCGCGGGCCGTTCGTGTCGACCCAGGTACCGAGGACGGCCGCGGACAGGCCGAGCATCACGATCGCGATCGAGAAGATGATGCCGATCTGCGTCAGGGTCGCATCGAAGTGCGCGGTCAGCGCGGTCTTGTAGACGCTGGTCGCGTACGCCTGCCCGATGCACAGGTGGACGGCCAGCGCAGCCGGTGGAATGAGCCAGCGGTTGAACCCCGGTGGCGCAATGGAGTGGTCACGGTCGAGCCAACTCATCGAATACCTCTCTGTCAGCATGAGTGGCCGCCCCCCGGCCATGGTTGTTTAGGGCAATTATGCGGTGCGTCACACCGATGCGTGAACACGCCACGGTGGACGGTACTCCTGACGCGACGAGCGGCGCCAGCGCCGGACAATACCCAGCAGGCTTAGCAGTTGTCCTACACTGTCGGCTATGGCCACAACTGAACAGGTTCCCGACACTCGACTGACGCGCGGGATCTCGGGACCGCTGCTGTACCTCTTCATCCTCGGCGACGTCCTCGGCGCCGGCGTCTATGCGCTGGTGGGCGTCATCTCGGCCGAGGTGGGCGGCGCGATCTGGGTGCCCCTCATGGTGGCACTCGCACTGGCACTGCTCACCGCCGGATCCTACGCCGAACTCGTCACCAAGTATCCGAAGGCAGGCGGGGCCGCCGTCTTCGCGGAGCGGGCCTTCAAGAGACCCTTCATCTCTTTCCTCGTCGGCTTCTGCATGCTCGCCGCCGGGGTGACGAGCGCCGCAGGCCTCGCCCAGGCGTTCGCCGGGGGTTACCTGACGACGTTCGTCGACGTACCGGCGGTACCTGCCGCGCTGGTGTTCCTCGTCCTGCTGGCCCTGCTGAACATGCGCGGGATCAAGGAATCCGTCCGGAGCAACGTGGTGATGACCGTGATCGAGGTCTCGGGGCTCGTGCTCGTCATCGTCGTCGTCGGCATCTTCATCTCCGCCGGGAACGGCGACATCTCGCGCGTCAACGAGTTCCCGCCCGGTGTCAGTGCGGCGTCGGCCGTGCTCGCAGCATCGCTCATCGCGTACTACTCCTTCGTCGGCTTCGAAGTCTCGGCCAACGTCGCGGAGGAGGTCAAGGATGTGAGCCGGGTGTACCCGCGCGCGCTCTTCGGCGCCCTGCTGACCGCCGGCGTCGTCTACCTGCTGATCGGGCTCGCTTCCTCCGCAGCCATCGCGCCCGAGGAACTCGCCGGTTCCAGTTCCCCCCTTCTCGACGTCGTGGCTGCCACCGGAGCGGGGATCCCGAACTGGCTCTTCAGCCTGGTGGCCCTGATTGCCGTCGCCAACGGCGCGCTCCTGACCATGATCATGTCCAGTCGGCTCACCTACGGCATGTCCGAGCAGGGACTGTTCCCATCGGTCTTCGACCGTGTGCTTCCCAACCGCCGGACCCCCTGGGTGGCGATCATCGCGACGACGCTCGTCGCCATGGCCCTGACACTCACCGGCGGGCTCGAATCGCTCTCCCAGACAGTCGTCCTGCTGCTGCTGTTCGTGTTCCTCAGCACCAACATCGCGGTGATCGTGTTGCGGAAGGACAAGGTGGACCACGAGCACTTCCGCATCCCCGCCGTCTTCCCCTACCTCGCCATCGCGTCCTGCCTCCTGCTCCTCACCCAGCAGACCGGGGAGATCTGGCTGAGGACCGGAATCCTGCTGGCGCTGGGGCTGGTCCTCTACGGCGTCCAGCGAGTCCTCCGCGGACGACGGACGGGGACGCAGGCCTCCTGACACCGCGCACCCCCGGATCGCCGCAGGCGCTCGCCTACCAGGAGTGCGGGGCGGGCCTGCGGGTGCTCGGAAGGGCGGTGTCGAGCCGCCACCGATGGATCCACTCCGGGAGCCTCGTACCCTCCGGCGGCGGACCGAAAATCCGGAGGATCTCCTCGTTGCTCACAGGACCGGACGGGGAGACGAGGCGGGTGGCGATGAAGGCCCGTGCGAAGATCTCGCCACCGGCGACGGCTCGCTGCTCGAAGTAGATCGCCCGTTCGTCGAGGCCGATGATCCTGCTCTCGATCGAGTAACGCCGGCCCAGCTGCAGCGACTTCCGGAAGGTGATGGTCTCCCCCGCCGCCACCGGGCTCCACTTCCTCCGGCGCAGCTGCCGCCAAGCACCGCTGCGCACCAGGAGGTCGAACCGCCCCAGGTCGAACGCCGAGAAGTACATCCCGTTGTTCATGTGCAGTGCGATGTCGATGTCCGTCGGCAGGACCCGCATTGCCACGCTGCCGGGATCCCAGATGCTGAGGGCGGGGCGTCGGCGGGAGACGAACAGCTGCAGCAAGGTGCGGAGGATCAGGTGCATGACCGCCACATTACCCGCGGGTAACATCGTGGCGCACAGGGGGCGCGCCTACACTCGGTGGATGAACCAGCCCTCACCCCACGCCCTCTCGTTCGGACGGTACAGGGAGCTCCTGGACCAGGAGTTCAGGGCACTCGCAGGCCTCGTCCGGCCCGCGCTGGACCATGCAGTGCCTGCCTGCCCGGGCTGGAACGGCGAGGACCTGGTGCGGCACACCGCCATCGTCTTCCTGCAGAAGGCCGAGACCATCAGGACGGGGAGCAAACCCGGTCAGGGCTGGCCACCCGTGAGCATCGGAAGCCTCCCGCCGCATGCGCTGCTGTTCCACTGCTACGAGCGCCTGCTGGAACAGTTCGACGCCCACGACCCATCGGATGCAGCCGAGACCTGGATCCCGGAGAACCAGACAGTGGGCTTCTGGATCAGGCGCCTCACGCACGAGACGGCGGTGCACCGGGTCGACCTGGAACAGGCGGCGGGACTGGCTGTTACGGGCATGGACCCGGGGCTCGTGCTGGACGGCATCGACGAAGTCCTGACCGTGATGCTAGGACGCGGCCGATCGGATCCCGAGGCATCGGGACGGACGCTGCGGCTGGAAGCGGGCGGACGCTCCTGGGAGGTCCTCCTCGCCCCGGAGGCCGCCCTCGTCGGCAGGGACACCGTTGAGAACGGCCGTGACGCCGTGCGTGCCGGTCCGGAGGAACTCCTGCTGTGGCTGTGGGGCCGCCTGCCGGAACCACGATCCGCGCCAGGGTCGGCGGGCGAACTGCGTCAGCGACTCTCGCTGGCCCTGTAGACCGGGGGTTGCGTTGCCGCGGCCGGCCCTGTTCCGTCCGCGTCGATCAGTCCTGACCCGCTGCCACCAGGGCCGCCTCGAGCCTCCTGCGCTGGTCCGGCGGCAGGAGGGTGCGGTACTGGGGGAACTCGGCGAGGAAGTCGCGGACCCGTGGGCAGTAGGGCACGACGGCGATGCGACGCCGATGCGCGTTGAGCAGCACCTGTCGGATCAGGGCGGGTTCGACGTCGACGGCGTCGAACCGGGGGTCGACGACGGCCTGGATGAGGACCGCGTGCGCACCCTTCATCTCGTACTTCACGTGGCCCACCATGGTTCCGTCACTGAAGAGCTCGAACCGGGAGAACAGTGAGTTGTCGCGGAAGCCGCTGCGGACCCTGACCGGCGCGGCGCGCGTCTCGGCCTGGACCTCGCGCTGCTCGATCTCCTCGACCAGCAGCTCGTACCGGTGCAGCGCTTCCATCGGAGGGAAGTCCCGATCGAGGACCCGGTACACCTGGTTGCAGAGGACACGGAGGTGGCGCGTGCTCACCACGCTCAGGTCCTCCGGGAATTCTGCGTCCTCAACTCGCGAGGGAACGGCTGGTGAGATTCTGGGAACGGCGCCCCATCCGGATCGTTCTGCCTCGAACGCTTGCGCCGTCTCGGCCCGGTCGTCGGTAAAAGGGGAAGTTTCCATGATCAGCTCCACGATGGTGGTTCGATGGCCCGCTGCTAGGCCTGAGCCGACTATAGGCTCATTTCCCCGCAAAAAGAAATTAAGTACCCTTACCATCTCCA
>JASLBS010000215.1 GCA_030146405.1 Arthrobacter sp. | reverse complement strand
CCCACCGAGGGCGGAGCCGTCACCCAGTGTGTCGCGGGAGATCACACTGAGGGTTCCATCGGTTTCCAGCACGACGGCCGCGATCGAGGAGATGTCCCCCGATCCGGTGCTGCGCACGGCCTGCAGCACCTCCGACTCGGTGAGGCGGTGACGGCGTAACGCTGCCTTCCGCAGGTGTCCGTCCACGAGGAGGGCGGTGGGCTGCGAGGTGATCGCGCTGCGCGCGCGAGGCCAGCGTGAGCACACCCACGCCACCAGGAACTGCAGTCCCGCGAGGAGACCCAGTGCCGTGAGACCCTCTGCATAGGGGACGTCGGAGCTGAGCAGGATCGTGGCGAGCGTGGAGCCGAGGGCAACCGTGACGATGAAGTCGAAGGCGTTGAGCTGGCTCAGCGTCCGCTTTCCGGAGAGCCTCAGCACTCCCACCAGGGTCGCGTAGGACACCGTTCCTACGATGAGGACCCGCAGCACGGGTGCCCAGGAGTCGAACCACATGGCGGCCCTATCCGAAGGAAGGAAGCAGGGCGTCGGAAGCTTGTGGGCCGAGGCGGCACGCTTCGGTGCAGATCCGGAAGGTGTCGGGCATCCTGCGGACGTCGGGCATCGTGCTTCTCCTCTTCCTGAGCTTTCGTGCCCGGCCGGACACCTCGTCGAGAGTACGCGCACCGCTTCACGTCCTGCCACCCTCTTCGGGAAGCGGAAAAAGCTTGATCCTCAGCGAAGGTCCCGGAACCGCCGGATGCTGTAGACGATGAAGGTCGCCGCGAAGGCACCTGAGAGGAAAAGGCTCAACCCGACACTCCAGCCGCCCGGCAGCCACCAGCGATCGTCGAACGGCCACCACCCGGGTGCGGGCGGCTGCACCGTCCACAGGATTCCGAGCAGGACCAGCACGGCGACGCCCGCGAAGCTGAGAGCGATGCTCCACCTGTTCTGGACACCCTGGGCAGCCGCCGCGAACGCCCTTCGCCGGACCGGTCGCAACCAGCGCCTCGCCCATTCGTACTGTTGAGCGAGTACCGCCAGCCCCGCCACGAGCAGAAGCAGACCCGGACCCGGCAGCACCAGCGCCGCCAGCCCGAGCAGGACCAGCAGCCACCCGACCACCGAGCCGATGACGCGATGGACCCCGCTGGGGCGCGACCGCCCGGCAGAGCTCGCCCCGGAGGCACGATGACGTCGCGGCCACCGATCATGCGCTGGCATCATGCGGAACTCCTTCCTCGGCCCGATTCTCCCCATCGTTCAACCGATTCGCCTGCCCGACAACCTGGACCACGCGTGCGTGCAGATCCGCCTCGATCCTGTTCAAGAAGCGATGTCTTTGCTCCGCCGCCCGGAGCCGAGGAAAAAGGCCGGTATCGATAGAGGGGAGTTGTCGGAAACCTGTGCGGCACGTCTTGTGCACTGGAGTCGTTGGACCAGTACACGGACCCTCCTGAGTGTCACCGCACAGGTGTAGCGTTACCTCACATGGGGTCGGAAACAGCTCGGAAGGCTTTCTCATGAACAAGAATTGGCGCTGGCTCCCCGCCGGCATCGCCCCGGTCGTCGTCGCCGCTGCCGCCCTCAGCGGGTCCGCCGTCGCCGAAGCCCAACCGCAGCTTCCCGCGAAGACCGCCCAGGAGTTGCTCGAGTTCGTGGCCGCCAGTACCGAGGATTCGTACTCCGGCACCGTCGAGCAGTCCTCGGATCTCGGTCTTCCGGATCTCCAGGGCCTCGCCACTCCTCCGGGAGGTACCTCCAGCTCGGACCCCACTTCCGCGGCCCTCGGACTCCTGACCGGATCACACACCGCTCGCGTCTACGTCGACGGTACGGAGCAGGCGCGGATCCAGGTGCTCGACCAGTTGGCACAGCGTGATGTGGTGGTCAACGGGGACTCCGTGTGGTTCTACGATTCGGCTGCCAACGAAGCAGTGCACGCGACCCTGCCGGACAGGGAGGAGGCGCGGACGGAGTTCGAAGCCGAGTTGCAGAAGAAGGCGGTCCAGTATCCCGAACTGCAGAGTCTTCCCCGCACTCCCGCCGAAGTCGCCGAGACCTTCCTGGCAACCATCGACCCGAGCACCGAGGTGACGGTGGGCGGAACCAGCCGCGTCGCAGGCCGCACCGCCTATGAACTCCGCCTCACCCCCGAGGACCCGGCAACCCTCATCCAATCGATCGCCGTGACCGTCGATTCCGAGACCGGCGTTCCGCTCGGTGTCTCCGTCCAGGCGAAGGGCCAGGAAGCTCCAGCCTTCGAGGCCGGCTTCAGCGCGGTGGACTTCGCCGCCCCCGATGCCGCGCTCTTCGACTTCACCCCGCCTCCGGGCGCCACGGTGACCGAGGCGCCTTCGGCCGACGAGGCTCGGGACTCCTGGGACGCGCCGGACTCCATCGAGGAACCGACGCAGAAGCCCACCGTCATCGGTGAAGGTTGGAGCACCGTCGTCGAACTGCCCGCCGGCAGTGCATCCGCTCTGGGGCTGGATGTCGGTGCCGCCGACCCTGCGGGTATGGGTTCGATCATGGAGATCAAGCCCGGGATGGACCCTGCAGATGTCGCGGGAGCGCAGGCACTGCTGGAACAGGCTCTCATGGAGGTGGACGGCGGCAAGGTCTTGCAGACATCCCTCGTCTCGATCCTGATCACGGACGACGGCCGCATCCTCACCGGTGCCGTGAGTGCGGACCAGCTCATCACCGCATCGAAGCAGTGAATCCGGAAGAGTCAGGACTGCCTCCTCGAGGTGTCTGGGCGGAACGGTGAGCACCGGTGACCTCGCGATCGAGACACACGGGCTGACCAAGACCTTCGGCCGGCAGCACGCGGTCGGCGGCATCGATCTCGCGGTGCCGCGCGGGACTGTTTTCGGGTTCCTCGGGCCCAACGGATCGGGCAAGACCACCACGATCCGCATGCTCCTCGGGCTCATCGCCCCCTCGAGCGGAGACATGCGGCTGCTCGACGGTGACATGCCGCGCGAGGCCCCGGCCGTGCTGCCACGGGTGGGTGCTCTGGTCGAAGGTCCTGCAAGCTATCCATTCCTCTCGGGGCGCGCCAACCTGCACCGATTCGACGCCGCCGATCGCCATATGTCCCCGGCCACACGCTCCACCCGTGTGACCGCCGCGCTCGAACGGGTGGGCCTCAGCCACGCGGCGGGTAAGCGGGCCCACGCCTACTCGCTCGGCATGAAGCAACGGCTCGGGATCGCGAACGCACTGCTGGCCCCGCGGGACCTGCTCATCCTCGACGAACCCACCAACGGTCTCGACCCGCAGGGTACGCGGGAGGTGCGCAACCTCATCAAGTCGCTGTCGGAGGACGGCACCACGATCTTCGTGTCGAGCCACCTGCTCGCGGAGGTGGAGCAGATGTGCTCCATGGTGGCCGTCATGAGCGCAGGCCGGCTCGTGGCCCAGGGCTCTCTGGCGGAGCTCCGTGCGGGGGGAAGCGCGCGCGTCCGGGTCTCGACACCGGACATCGCCGACGCCCACCGTGTGTTCACCGGCCTCGGGCTTGTTCCGGAGCTCCACAGCCGTGATGACATGGTCTCGGCCGAACTCTCCGTTCCGGGGCTGCAACCCGAGACCGTGACCGCGGCCCTGGTGCACGCCGATGTGCGGGTACGCGGGTTCGAGGTCAGCGGCGCCTCACTCGAGGACCGCTTCGTTGCTCTGACCGGAGAGGGGTTCGACGTTGCCGGCTGAATCCGTACGTGCCCGCCCCCAGTCCTCCGCCTCCCTCGGGATCACCCTGGTGATCTCCGAGATCACCGTCCTCTTCCGTCGATTACGCACGTGGGCGATGATCGGTGCCCTCGCGTTGATCCCCATCCTGATCGCCGTCGTCGTCCGGGTCTCCTCCGACGGCTCCGCGAGCGGACGGGGGCCCGCCTTCCTGGACAGCATCACCCAGAACGGATTGTTCGTCTCGCTCACCGCGTTGACCGTCGCCATTCCGCTCTTCCTGCCGCTGACCATCGGCGTCGTCGCGGGCGACACCATCGCAGGGGAGGCGAACCTCGGCACGCTCCGGTATCTCCTGGTGGCTCCGGCAGGGCGCCTCCGGCTGTTGCTCGTGAAGTACGCGGGAGCAGCACTGTTCTGCTTCGTGGCCACCCTGACCGTCGTCGTCACGGGCGCCATCATCGGCGCCCTGCTGTTCCCGATCGGCCCGGTCACGCTCCTGTCCGGAGACACCGTGGGGATCACCGGGTACTTCGTGCGGCTCCTGCTCCTGGCGCTCTACGTCACGGTGTCGCTGCTGGGTCTCAGCGCGATCGGCCTGTTCATCTCCACGCTGACCACCATCCCGGTGGGTGCCATGGCTGCGACGGCGGCGCTCGCCGCGGTGGCGCAGATCCTCGGAGCCCTCCCCCAACTCGAGTGGCTGCACCCGTGGTTGTTCACCCAGCACTGGTTGGGATTCGCGGACCTGCTGAGAATGCCCATCAGGTGGGACTCCTTCGCCGACAACGCTCTGTTGCAGCTCGGGTACATCGCCGTCTTCGGCTCGCTCGCGTACGGGCGGTTCAGCACCAAGGACGTCCTGAGCTAGGACGATCACGCCGTTCCGAGCGGGGTAGGCCTGACCGCTAGGTCGTTCGGCGGCGCCCGATCCAGCCGAGGAGACCGGCCACCGCCGACTCCAACGCCCGCCTGTCAGGGTGTCAGTGTTCTCGCGTACCGGCTGGAGCCGCCCGGTGGCGTCACCGTCGCCGGCCACAGCAGATCGAGGGAGTGAAGCCCGTGCTGTCGAGCGATGGCGACGACGGCGGAGGCACAGATCGCGGCGTCACTCCCGGCGTCGTGGTGCTTGAAGTCTCCGAGCCCCAGGGCTCTCGCGACGTGCGGAAGCTTGTTCACCTCGAGATCCAGGAGGCGACGAGCAAGATCGACGGAGCAGGAGAAGGTGTTGTCCGGCGCCGGCAGCCCTGACTCTGCACACGCGCCGTGGAGAACGGATCGATCGAAGGACGCGTTGTGGGCGACGAACCGATCATCTCCGGTGAACGCCATGATGCGCTGGAGGCTCTCCCGCCACGTCGGAGCCATACGCACGTCCGCGGGACGGATGCCGCGCTTGCTGTTCGCCGTCTCGAAGTCGATCACGGTGAAGTCGAGACCGTGCACTGTTCCCCCCTGAAGCTTGCGCCGCTCGTCCTGCGGCTCTGGACAGCGTAGTCACTGTCGCGCTGATACCGCGTCCGCCGCGCGCCCGGACCCTTGCCCGCGCTACACCTGCGGCGCCCGTTTCGCCCAGCCCGTCGCCTGCTCGAATGCGTACGCCACCTGCAGCAGTTCGACGTCGCTCCCGTGCGGCATGGCCAGCTGCAACCCGACCGGCAGTCCGCCCTCGCTGAATCCCGCGGGCACCGAAACGGCAGGCAATCCGGTCGCGGACACCAGGCAGGCCGAGCGCATCCAGTCCAGATACGTCTCGAACTGCACACCGTTGACCGAGGTGGGATACCGCTCGGTCGCGTCGAACGGCA
>JASLBS010000204.1 GCA_030146405.1 Arthrobacter sp. | reverse complement strand
CCGCAGACCTTCTTCGCGTCGCGGGTGGAGCCGCCCTTCTCGGGGAAGAACGCCTCGGGGTCGGTCTGGGCGCAGAGCGCGTCCGCCTGCCAGGAGAGCTCTCCGTCGTCGTCCACATTGCCCGGGACCAGCGGTTCCGGGCTCCAGGCGGGCCGACCCACCAGGACGGAATGCGGACGGGCGTCGTCACCGGCCACATCCGGATCCATGGTGGGCAGGTAGAGGAGACTGCTCGGGGCCTCCTGGACCTCGGGCAGAACCGTTAGGGCTTCGTGGGCCGTGAGGAAGGCGGTGGCCTGGTCCTCGAGCGTGGAGCGGGTCTCTTCGCGGTACCGCTCGGTGGCCGAGGGGTCCGCGGGGTCGAGGAACCAATCAGCAGGAACACCCCGCGAGCCGTAGCGCGCTGATGCCTGCGCCGCGATCTCTGGTTGTACCTGTGTACGTTCTGCCTGCCCCATGTCAGCCTCTCCGGTGTCGCCGTCCCGAGATCAGCATGGGGCACCACTCGCGCCCCGCTGCTGGAACAGATTCGATGTCTAATTACACGGGTGTAAGACGCAACCGTCAAGCGGCGGCGGGAATCTTATAGAGTCGAAGACGCACAATCACGAGCGCCACGCCACGTCGACTACCTGTCTTCGCGGGCGCGTCGCTACGCACTACTCACAGCTGATTACTCGCACGGACGGAAGAAGTATCGTCATGCCCCAGACCCCCGCAGCCCTCCTCACCACGATGAGAACGGTCGATCCGTCCTCTCCGCGCCTCGTCTGGCACGGTGCGGACGGCAGGATCGAGCTGTCCGGCCGTGTCTTCGACAACTGGGTGGCGAAGTCCTCGAACCTCCTGGCGGACGAGCTCGACGCCGTCGAGGGGACGGTTCTCGGGTTCGATCTCCCGGTGCACTGGAAGACGCTCGCCCTGGCCTTCGCCTCCTGGCAGACGGGGGGCGTGGTGCTCCTTCCCGACCCGACCATCCCCGCGCCTCCGGCGTCGGAGACACCGGAGGGCGCCGGGCCGTCCTGGGACGAGGCCGACATCGTGCTGACGGCGGGCTCCGTCCACGACGTCCCGCCGCCGCGCCTGCTCATGGGCGTGGCTCTCGGCTCGCTCGCCCTCCGCTGGGACGGGGCAGCGCTGCCCTCCGGCGCGGTGGACTTCGCCGCTGAGGTACGGGCCCAGGGCGACGTGTACTCCGGAATCCCCGCGGATGACGCCGGGAACGTCCTCGTACGCTCCGGGAACCGCGCGCTGACCCCGGCGGCGCTGGCGGACGCGGCCCTCGTCGGGGCGGCCCCGGTCGGAGCCGGTGCCGGCACGGTCCTCCTCGAGCCCGGAACCGGGCTTCTGCAGGTCCTCGCCACCGCGCTCTCCGTCTGGGACGACGGCGGAGCGCTGGTGCTGGTGGAGGACGGCGTGGACGTCACGGACAGCATGCTGGCCGGCGAGCGGGTGACTACGCGGCTGGGGACTGCCTGACCGGTTCGCCCTCGGGTGTCCCCTGCACCGGATCGGCGGTCTCCGCGGCCCGGTGCAGGAGGTCGTGGTCCTCCACCCCGAACTCGGGCTCGGCCTCGAGCTCCGCATTGAACACCCAGAAACGGTAGGCCAGGAATCGGACCACGGTGGCGAGGACGGTTCCCACGACACCCACGAGGAAGAGCTGGCTCGGTTCGGTGACGGCGAAGAGGTACTTCGCCACACCGACGCAGCCGGCGGCGATCCCCATGCCGATCAGGTTGATGAACACGAACATCACGAGTTCCCGTGCGGCATTGGGCTGGCGGCGGTGCCGGAAGGTCCAGTAGCGATTGGCCACCCAGGCGAAGACCGTGGCGATGCCCGCGGAGACGAACCGGGCCTTCACCTCGCTGCCGCTCATGGGTCCGTGGATCAGGTACCAGTACAGCCCGTTGTCTATGACGAATGCCACTCCACCGACCGCCCCGAACTTCGCGACTTCGCGCCAGAAGAGAGAAGCCAGGCCCCTGATCCGATCCATGAGTAACGCCACTACAACCTCCGCGGTCTGGTTCGAACGCCGGGTCCGGCCGAGGTGTTTTCCCGGTGGTTGCAGGGCAGACCACCGGGGGGCCACCGAGGCGAGCCACCCAGGCGGACAGTTGCAAGGCGTGTTTCCCCTTATTTTACGACGCCGATCACGAGCTCAGGCTGATGATTTCCGCCGGACCGCCTGACAGTCCGCCCTGAATATGCTGTACGGAGGTCCCGTTCGGCGAGGGCGAGGCCGCTCGGCGCGCTCCCGATGTCCGGCGGCAGGCGGACGCTGGGTACCCTGTGATGGTGACTTTTCCCGTGATAGGCGTGGTGGGCGGCGGCCAGCTAGCGCGCATGATGGCAACCCCGGCGACCGAGCTCGGATTCGAACTCCGTGTCCTGGCCGAAGGGCCGGACGTGTCCGCCGTGGCAGCCGTGGCCACCTCGACGGTGGGTGACTACCGCG
Organism: Arthrobacter sp.; assembly: GCA_030146405.1. Taxonomy (GTDB): domain Bacteria; phylum Actinomycetota; class Actinomycetes; order Actinomycetales; family Micrococcaceae; genus Arthrobacter_D. The sequence goes on along the minus strand of JASLBS010000204.1, from coordinate 2,951 downwards.
ACGCGGTCACGGTGCGCGCTTTCGCCGCCGGCGTGGACGTGCTGACCTTCGACCACGAACACGTGCCGGGCGAACTCCTCGAGCAGCTCGCACAGGAGGGGGTCGTCATCCACCCCTCCCCCGCCGCGCTCCGCCATGCACAGGACAAACTGGTGATGCGCCGCGCCGTCGAGGACCTCGGCCTGCCCAACCCCCGCTGGGCCGCCGTCCGGACCACCACCGACGTCGAGACCTTCGCGGCGGGGACCGGGTGGCCCGTTGTCCTGAAGACCCCCCGCGGTGGTTACGACGGCAAGGGAGTGCTCGTCCTGGAGGACGCCGCGGCCCTGGCCGCTGCCGAAAGCTGGTTCACGGAAAGCGATCTCCTCGTGGAGGAGTTCGTACCCTTCAGCCGCGAGCTCTCCGTCCTGGTGGCCCGGCGTCCGTCCGGCGAGGCCGTCGCCTGGCCCGTGGTGGAGTCGATCCAGGTGAACAGCGTGTGCGACGAGGTGATCGCCCCCGCACAGGACCTGCCCGACGACGTCGCGCACGCCGTCACGGCCGCAGCGCTCCGCCTCGCGGAGAGCCTCGGCGTCACCGGGGTCATGGCGGTGGAACTCTTCGAAGTACCCGGTTCCGACGCGGGCTACCTCGTCAACGAACTCGCCATGCGGCCGCACAACTCGGGGCACTGGACCACGGACGGTTCGGTGACCGGCCAGTTCGAGCAACACCTGCGGGCCGTCCTCGACCTGCCCCTGGGAGCCACGGACCTGGTGGGGACGCACACCGTGATGAAGAACGTGCTGGGCGGACGCACCACCGACAGCTACTCCGCCTACCCGTCGGCGCTGTCCGCGGATCCCTCCGCTAAGGTTCACTTCTACGGCAAGGACGTGCGCCCGGGCCGGAAGATCGGCCACGTGAACGCGCTGGCAGCTCCGGGGGAATCCGTGGACGCCGTCCGCACCAGGGCCACGAGGGTTGCCGCACTGCTGCGCGACGGCACGGCACCGGACCCCGCCCGCAGCACCGGACCGAAGGGAACACAGTGACGAACGCGCAGGTAGGCCTGGTCATGGGCTCGGACTCGGACTGGCCCGTCATGGAGGCCGCAGCAGCAGCCCTGGCCGAGTTCTCCATCCCCTACGAGGCCGACGTCGTCTCCGCGCACCGCATGCCGGCGGCCATGATCGAGTACGGGCGCACCGCCTCCGAGCGGGGACTCCGCGTGATCATCGCCGGCGCCGGAGGCGCCGCGCATCTTCCCGGCATGCTCGCCTCCGTGACTCCCCTGCCCGTCATCGGCGTCCCGGTACCCCTGCGCTACCTCGACGGCATGGACTCCCTCCTGTCCATCGTGCAGATGCCGGCCGGTGTCCCCGTGGCCACGGTGTCCATCGGCGGGGCACGGAACGCCGGTCTCCTCGCCGTGCGCATGCTCGCCTCGGGCACGGACGAGCAGGCGCGGACCCTCCGTGGCCAGCTCGTGGACTTCGCCGATGCCCTCCGCACCACGGCCGAGCAGAAGGGCGCCGCCCTGCGCGCGCGGATCGCAGAATCCACCGCGGAGCAGGCGTGAGCACGGGAACCCCGGTCCGCGGTGCCTCCAGCCAGAGCGGCGCCACCGACCCGGTCCGGTATCCGCAGGCGGCGTCGCCCGCGGTCCGCACCAAGCGCGCCTTCGTGCTCCTGGGTCTGACACTCGTGCTGCCCGGCTCGGCGCAGGTGGTCGCGGGCGATCGCCGGCTCGGCCGCAGGGCGCTCCGCACCACCTTCCTCTGCTGGGCCCTCGTGCTGCTCGGACTCGTCACCGCCGTGGTCGACCGCACCGTGCTGGTCAGTGCGGTCACGCACCGCTGGTGGTCACTGGCCCTGATCGTCGCGCTCCTGGCGCTCGCCGTCGGCTGGGCACTGCTCTTCATCAACACCCTGCGCCTCATCCGGCTGCCACTGCTGCAACGAGGAGCCCGGCCCCTCGTGGCGGGCACGCTGGCGGTCCTCATGGTGCTCACGAGCGGTTCCCTCGCCTACGGTGCCTACGTGCTCGGGGTGGGGCGCTCCACGGTGGGCTCCATCTTCCAGTCGGGCCCGGCCTTCGACCCGGTGGACGGACGCTACAACTTCCTGCTCATGGGCGGCGACGGCGGCGAGGACCGCGCGGGACGCCGGCCGGACAGCATCTCGGTGATCAGCGTGGACGCCTCCACGGGAGCGGCGATCACCTTCAGCATTCCGAGGAACCTCCAGAACGCCGAGTTCTCGGACGGCTCCCCGCTCTGGGACGTCTACCCCGGCGGTTACAACTGCGGTGACCCCTGCATCATCAACAGCCTCTACACCGACGTGACGCAGGACTACCCGGACCTGTACCCGGGGGCCTCGGATCCGGGCGCGGAAGCCATGAAGGACGCCGCCGGCGGTGTTCTCGGTCTCGAGATCCAGGCCTACCTCCTGGTGGACATGAACGGGTTCGAGGAGCTAGTGGATGCCATGGGCGGCATCCGGATCGACGCCGGAGGGTGGGTGACGATCACCGCGAACGAGATCCCGGGCACCGATCCCATCCGGCACTACCCGCCGGACGGCTGGATCAAGCCGGGTGTGCAGACCCTCGACGGCTACCACGCGCTCTGGTACGCCCGCTCGCGCGAGTTCGTCACGGACTACGACCGCATCTCCCGCCAGCAGTGCGTCCAGCAGGCCATGATCGCCCAGCTCGATCCGGGGACCGTGCTCACCCGCTTCCAGTCCATCGCCGCGGCCGGGACGCAGATCGTGGAGACGGACATCCCGCAGGACCAGCTGGCCAGCTTCGTGGACCTCGGCCTGAAGGCGCAGGGCCAGGAGACCCGCAGGCTGACCATCGGCCCGCCCGACTTCGGGACGCCCGCGGACAACTTCCCCACCTACCCCGACTTCGACCTCGTCCACACCCGTGTCCAGGACATGCTGACCGCGGACCCAGCGGC
>JASLBS010000197.1 GCA_030146405.1 Arthrobacter sp. | reverse complement strand
CAGCCGAAGACGCCGCACGACTCAGACCGGCGATACCCCTGGCCGCACTGGTGCTCGACCCACCGCGACGAGCAGGAAGCGACCCTGGTCAGCCTCATGCCCTGGGCGGAGGCCGGTCGCCGTCCGGTTACCACCAGGCGCCGATGCAGTGGAGCGTGGTACCCGGGAGGATTGAGGGAGATCGGCAACGAAAGGAACTCCCCATGAACCATCTTGTATCGAACGTACTGACCCTGGTGAAGGTGGTACTCATCACCGCCCTCACCCCGTCCGGCACGTGGACGACCCTGCTCGAGGACGGAACCATCGACCGACATCCCGCCGCCGCGCTTCGGTCACCTGCTGCGCGCAACCACGGACGCGCAAGCCACGGTCGGCATGCTCGCCGCGCCGGGACGGGTGCCCACCCTCGCGTCGCGGGTGGAACCCTGGTCGGCGCACGCTGACCGCGCTCGCCTCGACCTGAGACCGTCGGGCATCGGACCAGCAGACGGGAGCCGGCGCGCACCAGGTGCTGCGGTCGCGGAGGCCGCCTACCGCGGACCGGGTGGACCGCCGAGAACGGCGAGCGCGATGATGATCTGGAGGTCGAGGCGCTACTCCGATCGGTCCCCTGCTTCCTCTATCCGCAGTGTGATCCAGGCAAGGGCCTCGTCCTCGGAGGTGAAGTAGCTGGTGGGGTGCACTGCCGTGTGGGCGCCACCCGCGAGGACCTCATCCATCGGACCGGCACCAAGGAGCGCCGCTGCAAGAACCCGGGAGTCCGCGTTGAATGCAGCACGGGCTTCCTGCGTCAGATGCACGATCGTGGTCATGTCCACCAGGATCGCGTAGGGCTTCCGGCAGGCGAGACGGAAGCTCGTCTCGAGGACATCGGAGGCGTCCTGGCCGGAGATCACGGACCCTTCCCTCCACCGCAGGCGTTGGATCCCATCCGGACGCCGGCCGACCCATGCTTTGCCATCGGCCGCCAGTTCTCGCATCGAAGCCTCCACCCCTGCCCTAGCTGATGCGAAGACTACTTCAGCAGGCCCAACGGGGCGCCCCTCTTCGACGGCTTCGCCCTCACCCTGGTCAGAAGGGTTGATGTGGTAACCGGCCCGCGCGCGCAGCCAGGCACTCGGCCGAGCTGATGAGAAGAATCCGAGGCGGATGTCGGACCTGTGACCTCTGAGCGTTGGGCGTGCGGGTCCCCCTATGGCCACGGTGGACGCCCGCTGCTCGCGGGTCCGTCACCGCGACAGGAACGCTCTGACGACTAGTCCGCTGCCGTTTTCATGTGGCCCGTCCGGGCCAGTTCGAGGGCGATGTCATGCAGCTTGATGTTCCTGCGATTGCTCTCTTGGATCAGCATCATGAAGGCGCCGCCTTCATCGATCTTGTAGCGCTCCATGAGGATCCCCTTGGCCTGCCCGATGTGGTCTCTGGTAGCAAGCCCCGCCGAAAGCTGGAGGCCCCGCGCGGTCTCGAGGCGCAGCTGCTCCGACAGGGCGTCGACCTGTCGAACCAAGTCGCCGACGTCGTTCGGTCTCTCCACAAACACAGGTGCCCCCCACCGATTCACACGAGACCTCCTGCGAACAGTAACCCTTCGCGGACGAATCAGCGCACAGACCCGGGTACATGTCGAAAAGGACAGGGTCGGCCTTCATGGTGGCCTCGCCCGAGTGGTCCTCCGCTCGGTCAGATCAGCTGCCGGGGCCACTACGCCCCCACGGCGAACGCCTTGACCTTCCGAAGGGGTCGGCGCATGATCATCAGACCCGGTGCGACATCGTGTCCAGCTGTGGGGGTTTCCAGGTGGAGCTACCGGTCCTCAACCGATCGATTCGACCCTGCTCCCCACCGAATGCGAAGGACACGATCATGAAACGCACACTCAGAAAATGGGCCCTCCTCGTAGCAGCCACGCTGTGCCTCACGGCCCCAGGGGCGGTGCCTGCCTCGGCGATCACCGGCGGTGAAGCGGATGGCGACCGTCACCCCAATGTCGGGGTGATCGTCTCCTATCTCGAAGGTGGTCCCTCCAGATGCTCCGCCACACTGATTTCGCCCACTGTCCTGCTCACCGCGGCACACTGCACCGCAGGGACAACGGGCGTTACCCTGGTCTCCTTCGAATCGGTCCTCGCCGAGCAGCCCCCGTTCCCGCTTCCCTTCGCTTCCGACCCGAGCGTCGGCTACACTCCGGAGGAGCTCGACGCTGCGGGTCAGCTCTGGGGAACTCCGATCGCGCACCCGGACTACTCGTACTTCACCGACCTCGCCACCTGGAATGACGTGGGCGTCGTCGTGCTCGATCAGCCCGTCGCCGGGATCGCACCCGCGACGCTCTCCCCCGTCGGTTACCTCGATCAGTTCAACTCTCCCCGCCTCAACAAGACCCTCTTCGAACTTGTCGGGTACGGCACCGAAGTGCGTAAGCCCGAGGCGGGTCCGCAGAAGCCGCAACCGATGAGCTACCCACTCCTTCGCCGCACCACGTCCGCACCGGGACAGAAGCTCATGCCGCAGGTTCTTCAGCTGCAGGGCAACCCGAACGACAACCGCGGTGGCGGCGGCACCTGCTTCGGGGACTCCGGCGGGCCTGTCTTCCTCAACGGCAACCTCGTTGCAGTAACGAGCTACGGCTACACGTCGAATTGCCGCTACATCGCCGGCTACCAGCGCGTGGACCTCACCGTCACGCAGGACTGGCTGGCCGAGTACCTGTAAGGGCAAGCGGACCGGCGCTGGGCGGCGGGTTCGCGGCGGGGAAGGGCGTTCGTCGATCACCGGCCTGTACGCGGCCCGCCGCAGTCCGTGCCGCACCTGAGGGTATGGTTCCCATGGCCCGTGACCGTCTACATCCGCCCGGCGGATAGGCGTTTTGGACTCGAATAGTCGAGCAGATCAGACAGAGCCTACTGGGGAGCCACAGATCCTCCGACGATGAACATGAGCAGTACGAATTGAAGGTATGCGGACAGGACTGAAGGTCCGATACTCAGCACGAGAAAGGCCGTGTTGGACGGCATCACCCAAGCCCGCGTAGCACGCCGGTCGAAGAAGAAGCTCACGACGGCGAAGAGCGTCAACCACGGTAGCGCGATGAATCCGATCTCGCTAGCAACATCCATGAAGGCTGCCTCGGTCGGGCGGTAGCCCGTGAAGGCCAAAGCGAACCAGAGCAGGGGAAGCCAGGAGACGGCGGCGACGATCTGCAGGAACGTCC
>JASLBS010000091.1 GCA_030146405.1 Arthrobacter sp. | reverse complement strand
CGGCAAGGTGTACAAGACCACCTCGAACGCCCACACGCTCACCGGTGACGGCATGGGCATCGCCTTCCGTCGTGGCATCCCCCTCGAGGACATGGAGTTCTTCCAGTTCCACCCGACCGGTCTCGCCGGTCTGGGGATCCTTCTCTCGGAGGCAGCACGCGGAGAGGGCGCGATCCTCCGTAACTCCGAGGGAGAGCGCTTCATGGAGCGTTACGCCCCGACCATCAAGGACCTGGCGCCCCGCGACATCGTGGCGCGTTCCATGGCCAACGAGGTGCGGGAGGGACGCGGCGCAGGCCCCAACAAGGACTACGTGCTCCTGGACCTCACCCACCTCGAGCCCGCGCACATCGACGCAAAGCTTCCCGACATCACCGAGTTCGCGCGGACCTACCTCGGTGTGGAGCCCTACACGGAGCCCGTCCCGGTGTTCCCCACGGCGCACTACGCCATGGGTGGTATCCCCACCAACGTCAAGGCGGAGGTGCTGCTGAACAACGACACCGTGGTGCCCGGCCTGTACGCGGCGGGTGAGGTGGCCTGCGTGTCGGTCCACGGATCGAACCGCCTCGGGACCAACTCGCTCCTCGACATCAATGTCTTCGGCAAGCGCGCCGGCCTCGCGGCCGCCGAGTACGCCCTGACGGCCGACTTCGTGGAGATCCCGGAGAATCCCACCGTGGAGACCGAGGAACTGCTCAACCGGGCGCGTAGCTCGGAGGGCAATGAGCGTGTGTCGGAGATCCGCAAGGAGCTGCAGGACATCATGGACGCCAATGTCCAGGTGTTCCGCACGGAGGAGACGTTGCTCGAGGCCCTGCGCGTGATCGATGGCCTCGAGGAGCGCTACACCAGGATCACAGTGCAGGACAAGGGCAAGCGGTTCAACCTCGATCTGCTCGAAGCCGTGGAACTCGGCTTCCTGCTCGACATGGCGAAGGTCATGACGGCAGCCGCCCTGCATCGCAAGGAGTCGCGCGGTGGCCACTTCCGAGAGGACTACCCCCTACGTGACGACGAGAATTTCATGACCCATTCCATGGCCTATAAGGACCCGAGCGCCACTGAGACGAGTGGCGTACGCCTTGAGACCAAACCGGTAATCTTCACCCGATACCAGCCCATGGAGCGTAAGTACTGATGAGCACTGAAACGATGGAAAAGGAGCCGGCCTCCAAGGTCGAGCTCGCGCCCGGAGTCGGCGGTGGCGGAGAGATCCCCACGTTCGACATCACCCTGAAGGTCCGCCGCTACAACCCGGAGGCGTCCGACGACGCCTACTGGGAGGAGTGGCAGCTGACCATGTACGGAACGGACCGCGTGCTGGACGCCCTGCACAAGGTCAAGTGGGAGCACGACGGTTCCGTGTCCTTCCGACGGTCCTGTGCGCACGGTGTCTGCGGTTCCGATGCCATGCGGATCGACGGCCGTAACCGGCTGGCCTGCAAAACCCTCCTGAAGGACCTCGACACCTCCAAGCCCATTCTCGTGGAGCCGATCAAGGGCCTGCCGGTGGAGAAGGACCTGATCGTGGACATGGAGCCGTTCTTCCAGTCCTAACGCGAGATCATGCCGTTCCTGATCAGCAAGGGCCACGAGCCCAGCAAGGAGCGACTGCAGACGGCGGAGGAGCGTGACCGCTACGACGACACCACCAAGTGCATCCTCTGCGCCGCCTGCACGTCGTCCTGCCCGGTCTTCTGGACCGACGGGCAGTACTTCGGTCCGGCTGCGATCGTCAACGCCCACCGGTTCATCTTCGATTCCCGCGACGACGCCGGCGACATGCGCCTCGAGATCCTCAACGACAAGGAAGGGGTGTGGCGCTGCCGCACCACCTTCAACTGCTCCGAGGCCTGCCCCCGTGGCATCCAGGTCACGAAGGCCATCTCCGAGGTCAAGCAGGCCATCCTGACCCGTAAGGTCTAGTACTCGCTTCGATGCGATACAAGAAGGGCGGTCCGTCCCGACGGACCGCCCTTCTGCGTTGCCGGCGGAACCGGGCGAACCGGGCTCACCACACCAGGATCACGCCTGCGAGTGCACCCTGCGTTGGCTCTGCCGCCGCAGGGACCCCGCCCGGCCGTGTTCCCTCCGCTCGACGGCGTGCTCCTTGTCCGCGGAGCCCACGGCGCACCACGCAGTGGCGAGGAGGTAGACCTGGCTGAGGATGAAGAACCAGACGAACAGTGCCAGGATCACCGCGAACGGGAAGAGCAGCGGATTACCGCTGAGGGCGGCCAGCAGCTGTGCGGAGAAGGTCCGCAGCAGGGTACTGCCGAGGCCGGCGATGAGCGCCCCCTGCAAACGCACCGAGCGGGGGATGTCGATCGCGGACGCTGATTTCAGCAGGACCAGCATGACCATGGTGTCCAGGACGATCATCACACCGAAACCCGCGAGCTGGGTCAGGACCTGACTGATACCTCTCAGGTCGAGCAGGGTGAAGAGTGCGCCCAGCGTGTTGTTCGCGATGACTCCGAGCACCGTGGTCAGGACCATCACCACGGCGAGCAGGGCGAGCGTGACGAGATCCCTGAGCCGGAGCACGAACGGGTGTGCCACCGCCGGCGCCAGGGCGAAGATGCCGCGCATCGCCTGGCGCATCCCGGACACCCAGCTCAGGGAGGTGAACAGCATGACTCCCGCGGAGAGCAGGAGGGTGAGTCCCAGCCCACTGGTGCGGTCGAACAGGACCTCGGGTGTGAAGAGACCGTCCGTCTCGTCCGTCTCGATCAGGCCGGGCACGGCGGCGCTCACCGACTCGATGATCAGGTCCTGCAGGGCCTCGTTCCCGGCGATGACCAGCCCGGCGGTCGCGAACCCCACCACCAGCAGGGCCGAGATGGCGAAGAACAGCCGGTAGGCCAGACCGGCGGCCAGCAGGGGTCCGCGGCGCTCCAGGTACAGGTTGATCACACGGACCGTGCGCACCGTGAAGAGTCTCGACAGCAGCAGATCGACCCGGGCGAGGAGCAGTCCCGCTCCCCCGCTCCCCGAGCGCTTCAGGCGCCCCACCGTCAGTCGCGCCTCGATGACCCTGCGTCGTAGCTCGGGGAGGTCGGCCGGTGATGCCGGATCAACCGGTGGGGGCTTCGGGACGGTCGGGAACCTGGCCAAAACGCACTTCCTCCCTCAACGTCCACAGTCCCGACGGCAGGTGCTCGTAGACACCCATGGAGCACACCTCGAAGAACGCCTGGAACGCCTCCAGCTCCTGCTCGGCGGCGTCCATCCCGGCGTCGGAGACATCGTGCGCCACCGTGACGTGCGGGTGGAAGGGGAACTCGAGCTCACGCTCGAGCGGCCCGGACTGGAGCTTGCCGTGCAGGTCCACGCACTCGTCGAAGCCCTCGTCGAGCTTGAGGTACACCACCGGGGAGACCGGGCGGAACGAGCCGGTGCTGCGGAGTTGCACCCGGAACGGTTGCTGGGTGAGCGCCACCGCCCGTACGTGACTGATCATGGCGGGCCAGTCGGAGGCCGGGGTGGTGGTGATCAGTGTGATGTGGGGTGGCACCACCGCCGCCATGGGATCACCGAAGGAGGCGCGCCAGGATTCCAGTGCACCGGCCAACGGTTCCGGGATGCGGATCGTGACACCCACGCTGTTGCCGCTCGAGCCGGGACTGGACAGGGCTGTTGCGGCTCCGTCGGGGTGGTCGGGCGAGGCGTGCATGGTTCAGACGGCTCCGGTGGCGGGAAGGAAGCCGACCCGGGCGTAGACGTCGGCCAGCGTGGGAGCCGCCAGTTCGCGGGCCTTGGCCGCGCCCTTGGCGAGCAACCGGTCGAGTTCGGCAGGGTCGGCGAGCAGTTCCTCCGCCCGGTTCCGTACCGGAGTGAGGGCTTCCACCACTACCTCGGCGAGATCCACCTTCAGATGCCCGTACATGCGGCCCTCGTACTCCGCCTCGAGCTCCGGAACGCCCTTGCCGGACAGCGCGGAGTAGATGGCCAGCAGATTGGAGATCCCCGGCTTCTCCGCGGTGTCGAAGCGGATCTCCGTCCCGGCGTCCGTCACGGCAGATCTGATGCGCTTCGCGGTGACCTTGGGATCGTCGAGGAGGTTGATCAGTCCGGCCGGTGACGTCGCGGACTTGGACATCTTCGCCGTCGGGTTCTGCAGATCGTAGATCTTGGCGGACTCCTTCTGGATGAAGGGCTGCGGAACGGTGAACGTGTCACCGAAGCGGGTGTTGAAGCGCTGGGCCAGATCACGGCTGAGCTCCACGTGCTGCCGCTGGTCCTCCCCCACAGGCACGCCGTCGGGTTGGTACAGGAGGATGTCGGCGGCCTGGAGGACCGGGTAGGTGAACAACCCCACGCTCGCGGTGTCGGTGCCCTGCTTGGTGGCCTTGTCCTTGAACTGGGTCATGCGGGAGGCCTCGCCGAATCCCGTGAAGCAGTTGAGGACCCAGGCCAGCTGAGCGTGCTCCGGTACGTGGGACTGCACGAACAGCGTTGCCCGGTCAGGATCGACACCACCTGCAATGTACTGCGCGGCGGTGAGCCTGGTGCGGTGCGCGAGTTCCTGCGGGTCCTGGGCGACGGTGATGGCGTGCAGGTCCGGGATGAAGAAGACGGCGTCGTACGTCTCCTGGAGACGCACCCAGTGCACGAGCGCTCCGAGGTAGTTGCCGAGGTGGAGCGAACCCGCCGAGGGCTGCATACCGGACAGGATCCGCTGGCGTCGGCCTGCGTCCGTCCCGCTGGAAGGAAGTGTCATTGGCTGTCCTGCACTCTAGATCTGATAGTCGACGACGAGCGGGGCATGGTCGGAGAACCTCGTGTCCCAGCTCGGCGCCCTGTCCACCGTTGCGGCGGAAGCGCTGTCAGCGAGGGCCTGTGTGGCCAGCTGGTAGTCGATGCGCCACCCGGTGTCGTTGTCGAAGGCCTTACCGCGCCAGGACCACCAGGTATAGGGTCCGTCCACGTCGCCCGCGAGGAGGCGGGCCACGTCGGAGAAGCCGCAGTCGTCGGAGAAGAACCGGTCGAAGTACGCGCGTTCCTCCTCGAGGAAACCGGCCTTCCTGAGGTTCCCCTTCCAGTTCCTGATGTCCAGTTGCGTGTGACCCACATTGAGGTCACCCACGACGACGGCGTGGTCGGCGCCGTCCCGCAACTGCGGCAGGCGCGTGGTCATGGCATCGAGGAACCGGTACTTGTCGTCCTGCTTCTGGGTACCGACCTCACCCGAGTGGACGTAGGCGCTGACGACCGTCACGGAGGACCCGTTGACCGGGAGATCCATCTCGACCCAGCGGCCCGACGTGTCGAAGTAGGCGTCACCGATCGTGGTCCGCGTGGCGGTCGGTGCGGTGCGGGAGGCGATGGCCACTCCCGCGCGGCCCTTGGCCTCGGCCTCGGTGTGGACGATGTGCCAGCCGTCCCCGAGCAGCTTCCGGAGCTCGACGTCGGGCGCCCTGACCTCCTGGAGGCAGAGGACGTCCACGTCCCGGCCGTCCAGCCATTCCTGCATGCCCCGCCGGTAGGCGGCGCGTACCCCGTTGACGTTCACGGAGGCGATGCGGAGCGGGAGCTGCGAAGAGTTGGTTGCCTGACTCACTCGATCCACCTTACCTGTGAGCCGGTCGGGTGGGATCCGGTGCCGCGGTCAGTCCACCACCGTGCCCTCGACGGGCCCTTCCGAGGCGCCCTTCATCATGGAGCGGGCGTTGTGCGAGGTGATCTCGATGGTCTCGAGTGCGCGTTCCACCATGCCCTCGTCCTTGCCGAGGTACTCACGGACCACACCCACCTGCACCTGCACGATCTTGAAACTGTGATCCAGCTTGAGATCCCGCGCACGGTCCGCGGCAGCCGGAGCACCCTTGGGCGACGCACCGTCGGTGCCGTGCCCCTGGAGCCGGGCGGCGGCCTTCCGCGCGGCCGAACGGAGACTGAACACCACGAAGCTGAAGACGAGGAGCCACCCCAGGGAGATGATGACCACCAGCCACCCGATGACGTCGTTCTGGTTGGCCGCGAAGACCACGGCCACCAGGAACACGACGAGCATGATCGCCATTCCGGCACTGCCCATGCGCATGCTTACACCTCGGCCCGCGGGCCGTCCGTTACTCCCGACTGACTGCATTCCTCCATTGTCGCGCATGGCAAGGGGCGTACCCCCTTCCTTCCACCGCGGGCGAACTGTCAGACTGCTGGAAGAAAACTCCCATCCGGACCAATCCGTGACGGGTATCACCCCGAATGACCTCCAGGTGCGCCCCACGGCGCACTTCATTCGCACACATGGAGGATTTCCCGATGAACAAGAAGATGCGTCTCCTCGCAGTCCCTACCCTCGCCTTCGGCGCTATCGCCCTCGCCGGCTCCCCCGCGATGGCTGCTGACGGTAACTACTCGTCCACCCTCGGCCAGCTGAACGGCACCACCGGCACCGGCACGATCACCGTGGACGTCACCGGCGACCAGGCGGCCGTGAAGCTGCAGGTCTCAGGTCTCGCAGAAACCTTCATGGACGGTCCGTACCCGCACGTCCAGCACATCCACGGTGGCGCCGAGGGTGTCTGCCCCACGCCGGCAGATGACGCCGACGGTGACGGCATCGTCAGCGTCACCGAGGGTGCAGGCCGCTACGGTGACATCCTGAGCACGCTGACCACCTCCGGGGCCACCACCCCGGCCGAGGGCCTGAACCTCGAGCTCGGCGGACAGGGCGGAACCTACTCCATCGACCGCACGATCACCCTCGACGATGCCACCCAGGCAGCCCTCGAGGCCGGCACCGCCGTCGTCGTCGTGCACGGCCTCGACCCCGCCACCGCAGGTGTCTCCGAGGACGTCTTCGCGTCCCCCAGCGATCTGGACCCCGAGCTCCCCCTCGGTGCCACCTCGCCGGCACTGTGTGGCACCCTCGTAGCCACCCAGATGGGTACTACGCCTGAAGGCGGAGCCGACACCGGCATCGCCCAGCAGACCGGCAACAACACCGCAGGCATGATCGCGCTCGGTGGCGGCCTCGTCCTCGCCGCAGCAGCCGGTGGCGCCTTCGTGGTTCGTCGTAACGCAGCGAACAACGCATAATACTGATCGGTTCCGATGATCAGTAGAGACAACAGCCACCGCCGGGGTTTCATCGCCCCGGCGGTGGCTGCCCTCATTCTCCTCGGGGGGTGCGGTTCCACCGATTCCCCGGCGAATACCGCAGGGACCTCCGCCGGTGCAACGACGTCGACCAGCGCGAGCCCCTCGGAGGTGCCCCCCACAACCTCGCCTGCCACGACCCCGCCGCCCTCTGCACCCGCTGCCGCACCTGAAGCCCCGGCCGCACCCGAGGTGCTCTCCGCCTCCGAGCCGGTGACGCTCAGCATCCCCTCGATCGAGGTCCGCACGGACCTGCTCAGCCTCGGCCTCCGCGAGAACCGCAGCCTCGAGGTACCACCGGGCGAGCCGGGATCCCCGGCCAGCTGGTACAACCAGTCACCCACTCCCGGTGAGCGCGGGCCCTCCGTGATGCTCGGACACGTGAACGCCACCGACGGCGGGGACGGCGTGTTCGCGCGCCTGCGGAGCCTCGGTCCCGGTGACCGCATCGAGGTCAGCAGGGGGGACGGTAGTACGGCCGTCTTCGAGTTCCAGCGGGGCGAGGCCTACGAGAAGAACGATTTCCCCACCGTCGAGGTGTACGGCAACACCTCCGGTTCCGAACTCCGGCTCATCACGTGCGACGGCTACAACCCGGACACCGGCGAGTTCGACGGCAACTACGTGGTGTACGCGGCCCTGGTGGTGTGACGCGGAAGTCCCGTTCGCGACCGATGCCTGTCTTTCCCGACCGATGCCTACTTGAGGAACAGCTTCCTCAGCCGGACGGTGGTCAGCAGCATGCCCACCACGATCATCACCAGGAAGTAGCCGAGGTGGATCAGGGTGGCGGCGCTGAAGGACGCCACGCTGATCTGGCGCAGCAGTTCCACCCCGTGCCACAGCGGCAGTGCCTGGATGAACCACTGGATTCCCTGCGGGTACACGCTGAGCGGGTAGAACGTGGCCGAGAACAGGAACATGGGGAGCATCACGAAGTTGATCCACTCCATCTGCTGGAACGTCTTCATGAAGCTCGTGATCCCCATGCCGAATGCCGCGAAGCCGAAGGCCACCACCACGGCTGCGGGAATGACGAGGAGCGCCACCGGCGTGGTGATGAGTCCCATCATCGCCATGACGGCCGTGAATCCGGTGGCGTAGATGGCTCCGCGCAGGAGGGCGAGGAAGATCTCCCCGATCGCGACGTCGAGCGGGCCGAGTGACGTGTAGAGCATCCCCTGGTAGAGCTTCGCGAAGTTCATCTTGAAGAAGACGTTCCACGTGCTGTCGTACACCGCGCCGTTCATGGCCGAGACCGCGAGGAGCGCCGGCGCGATGTACGCCGCATAGCTGATCTCGCCGCCGTCGGGCCCTGCCACGGTGCCTACCAGGGCGCCGAGGCCCACCCCCATCGACAGCAGGTAGAGCACGGGTTCGAAGAAGCCGGACACCATGATGGCCCAGTTGCTGCTGCGTGTGGCGAGGAGCCCGCGCGCGATCACGGCCCTGGCGTTGCGCGAGTACAGTGCGGCGAGCGGTCGCTTCGATCCCTCGAGCGCGTAGTCCTGTGCGGTGATCGTCCGGCTGCTCATTTGCCGAGCCTCCGTGCGAACACGCCACGTGCCAGCCGCCACCCGAGTACGGCCAGGGCCACCAGGAAGAGCACGTGCACCACGGTGAGCCAGCCCGCCACCGGGTACCCGTAGGTCAGGGCGCGTCCGAGCTCGGCGCCGTGCCACAGCGGCGAGATCCATCCGATCCAGCGCAGGAACACCGGAAGGGTGTCCAGCGGGAAGAACGTTCCCGAGAACAGGAACATGGGCATCACGACGAATCGCATCACGAGCGCGAACTGCCCCTTGTCCTCCTCGAGGCCGGCGGCGAAGGCCAGCAGCGGGAGGCCGAAGGCGAGCCCGGTCAGCACGGCCACCGGGATGGCCACCACGCCGGCGGCGGACGGCGAGGCCCCGAAGGCGGCCACGATCAGGAAGTAGATGGTGGTGGTGACCACGAGCCGGATGGCGATCGCGATGATGTGCCCGTTGACGATCTGGCCCGTGGCCAGGGGCGAGGCGTGCGGACCGTAGTACACCCGGCGCCACTTGAACCCGTCCATCACGGGATAGGTGAACTCGGTGGCGGCCGTCATGATGGCGGCCGAGGCGAGCAGGGCCGGCGCGATGAACACCAGGTAGCTGACTCCTCCGAAGGCGTCCGCGGAGTTCTGGTCCACGAGCGTGGCCAGTCCGACGCCCATGGCGAAGAGGTACATCACCGGTGTGCCGACACTGGACGCGAGCAGCGTCCAGCGGTAGCTCCGCATGGCCCGGAGGACATGCTCCGCGTAGTACCAGGAGCCGAACTTCCGGGCGCGTGCCGCGGACACCTGCGGCGCGTGGGCCAGGAGCTGCGGGGGTGCAGGGTCCGCGACCCGGTGCACGGAGGGCGCGGCGTTCGAATCAGTCAACGAGGCTCCTCCCCGTCAGTCGCAGGAAGACGTCCTCGAGGGACGAGCGCCGCACGAGGGAGGTGATCGGCGTCAGGCCGCGTGCGTGCACCTGCTCGAGGGCCGCCTCGCCGTCGTGGGCGTAGATGAGCACGCGGTCGGGCAACGGCTCCAGCCGGTCACCGATACCCTGGAGTTCCGCGGCCAC
>JASLBS010000245.1 GCA_030146405.1 Arthrobacter sp. | reverse complement strand
TCGGCGCGGCGGGAGCGCTGCGACGGTGCCGCCTGCGAGAAACTCCGCTCGCCGCCACGGTTCCGCTCGCGCCCCTGCTCATTGCGTCGCCGGTTGCCGCCCTGGCCGGCCGAGTCCCTGCTCTTCCCACCACCGCGACCTCCACCGTGACCGTCACCGTCTCCACCGCTCGTCGTCACGCGAACACCAGCTCTCCACGCGTCGCCGCGCCTCGTGCCCAGTCCAGGGCATCCATCATCTTCTTCCCGGCGGGCTGCACGGAGCCCAGGACGACCTCTCCACGGCCGGTTCCCACGCGCACCTGGCGCTCGACCACCCGGACCCGGCCGGGAGCCGGCACCTCGGCGGTTTCGGACAGCAGTCCGACCGGCCCGAGCTTCAGGCGCTGACCGTCCACCGTGGTCCACGCCCCGGGCTCAGGCGTCATGGCATTCACGCGGCGACGCACCAGGAGGGCCGTCTGCGACCAGTCGACCCTGGCGTCGTCGATGGTCAGCTTCGGGGCGAGGCTGGGCTCTCCGACCTGAGGCGTGGCCGTCACCTGACCCGATTCGAGCCCGGACAACGTCTGGACAAGCAGGACGGCGCCGCTGTGGGACAGCCGCTCGAGGACCTGTCCGCTGGTCGCCTCCGCCGGGAGGCTCTCCGTCATCACCCCGAAGACCGGACCCGTGTCCAGACCCTCCTCGAGGCGGAACGTGGTGGCACCCGTGATGTCGTCGCCCGCGAGCACCGCGTGCTGCACCGGCGCCGCACCGCGCCACGCGGGCAACACGGAGAAGTGCAGGTTGATCCAGCCGTGCCGGGGAACATCGAGCCCGGCCCGCGGGACGATCCCGCCGTAGGCCACGATGGCCGCGACGTCGAGCTCGAGGGCGCCGAGTTCCTCGATCAGCTCTGGCGTGAACCGGTTGGCCTTGAGGACCGTCAGGCCCAGCTCGTCCGCCGCCACCGCCACCGGGCTCGGCGTGAGGACCTTCCGCCGCCCGAGCGGGGCATCGA
This sequence comes from Arthrobacter sp., assembly GCA_030146405.1. Classification (GTDB taxonomy): domain Bacteria; phylum Actinomycetota; class Actinomycetes; order Actinomycetales; family Micrococcaceae; genus Arthrobacter_D. The sequence continues at coordinate 1,999 of JASLBS010000245.1, read as the reverse complement.
CGCGCGTGAGCACTGCCGCGACGTCGAAGCCTGCCTCGACGAGCGCCTTCAGGGACGGGACGGCGACCTCGGGCGTTCCCGCGAAGAGGATCCTCATCGTGAGCGCCCTGCGGTTCCGCTGGTGCCCGACGAGCGTGACCCACCGACAGCGGCGCCGCTGATGAAGCTGGAGCCCAGGGTTCGCGCGCGCTCCGCTGCGGTGCGCGTGGTGACCCGGTTGTAGTCGGCACTCCTGATGGCTTTCAGCGCATTCCTGCGGTCCTCGCCCTCCAGCCTGTCGATGTACAGGACACCGCGCAGGTGGTCCGTCTCGTGCTGCAGGGCGCGTGCCAGGAGCCCTGTCCCTTCGACGGTGATCTCCCTGCCGGAGCAATCCCTGCCGGTGACTCGGGCCCACTCGGTCCTGCCGACGTAGCTGCCGAGACCCGGGACGGACAGGCAGCCCTCGACGTCGGACTCCGCCTGCAGGTCATCCCCGAGCTCGAGCACCGGGTTCACGACGTGACCCTCGGCGCCGTCGACGCGGTAGGTGAAGACCCGCAGCCCGACCCCCACCTGGGGGGCGGCGAGGCCGGCTCCCTGGACATCGATCATCGTCTCGGTCATGTCCTCGACGAGGCGCGCGAGGTCCGGTCCGAAGTCGGTGACCTCTGCGGCAGGGGTGCGGAGTATCGGATCGCCGATCATACGGATGCTCAGGACGGCCATCGGTGCGGTGTTCCTCGCTTCGGACACGGCACACGCAGTGCTCGGTGTGCTCATGGGATTGGGCGCCTGCAGGCGGACTGCTGACGCGGGACTTCCGACAATCCTACGGGCGTGGCGCCGCAGTCACACCCGTGCGGTCACCACGGGGGTAGCGGGAGTTCCACTCCGCGCCGGTGGCGGACCGATGGGCAGGAGCGCCCGCCCCGCCTCCTCCGCCTCGAGGCCTGCTTCCCATGCGCGTCGCAGGGAGCAGAACCGCAACCAGTGCTGGCGCAGCACGTCGGGATTCGCCCGCATGGCCCGCACCTCGGTCTGGCCGACGGCGACACCGAGGAGCATCGGCTGGTCCCCGTGTGCCCAGGTCCGCCATTCGCCCTTCTGCGGGTCGACGAGCGACTCCTCCGCCTTCATCCCGGCAACGAGTTGCATGACCACCTTGTCGTCGAGGGGCTTGACGAAACCCTCGCGGTCCGTGTTCTTGGTCTTGTAGTCGATGAGGCAGGTGCGGCCACCGATGGTGGCGACGAGGTCGAGGGTCCCGGCGTAGCCCAGCGCGTGGTTCCAGACGGTGAGCTCGGGCTCCACCGGCCGGACGTCGTAGAGCTCCCACCACTCGTCGAAGCGCTGGGCGAACCCGGCCTCGCCGTTCTCCTCCAGCGCGAGCCGGGCAGCGTCGAGATCCTCCGGCCGGCCAAGGGCCCTCAGCGCGACCTGTTCGCAGTAGTGATGCACCCGGGTTCCCCGCAGGGCGGCGTCGTCACGGTACCGTTCCGCTGCCGATGCGGCGTCCTTGACGGCCGTGCGGAGTTCGGAGGGGTTGCCCAGTGCGCCCGGGAGCCGGGGATCCCGTGACAGGGAACTGGCGGCCATATGGCCGAACCATCCGCCGAGCGACGTCGGCAACTGCGAGATGACGGTGGTGATCGACGGCACCGACGGTTGCTCCGACGTGGATCGGGCGTACATCCTTCCGTGGGGTGTGGCGTGGGCGAGGAGAGGGGCTGTCATGGCTCCAGTCTGGCAGGTGCCTCTGACAGCCGTCGGGCCGGCGCACTCCGTGCGGGTGGACACCCGGCACCGGCTGATTGGACGAACCCCTGTTCGTCCTATACAGTTTTCTCTCGTTGGAAAACGAAGAAACACCGTGAAATGCATGGCATTGAGCAGCGATTTCGGGGCTTTTTCTTCTGCGGACGTAGCTCAGCTGGCTAGAGCACCACCTTGCCAAGGTGGATGTCGCGGGTTCGAATCCCGTCGTCCGCTCGCAAGTCACTGTATGGCCGGATCAGTC
>JASLBS010000040.1 GCA_030146405.1 Arthrobacter sp. | reverse complement strand
GGGGTATACCCGGTGCCCCCGGCGCGGGGTTCACCGCACTCGGTCCACCCCAACCCGTCCCCTCCTGTCCTATGGGTGGGCCCCCCCCAACCCGGCGCACCCACAATACGACTCTTCTCCGCCCGGGGGTGCTACGACCTCCCGTGGGAGGAGGGCCAGGCATCCGGTCCATCGGAACCGGCCGGGTACTCCTCGAGGGGAACGCGGTCCTCGGCCCAGGCCTCGAGGACCGGAGCGACGATGCGCCAGCAGTCCTCGGCGGTGTCTCCGCGGACCGACAGCGTGGGATCGCCCGCGAGTACGCCGTCGAGTACCTCACCGTACGGGAGGAGATCCGTCTCGTTGAGACTCGCGCTGAGCACTGCGCGGTCGAGTGAGAAGATGTCGCCCGGCCCGTTGACGTCGAGCTCGAGCTGCAGGGTATCGGGGCCGAAGCCGATCCGGAGCTTGGTGGGCGCGTCCTGGCCGGAGAAGCCGCTCGGCAGGTGGCTCACCGGCTTGAAGGTGACGATAGCCTCCTTCCGCGTGGCGCCGAGGGCCTTACCGGAACGCAGCACGAAGGGCACCCCGGACCAGCGTTCGTTGTTGATGGAGACGGTCACCTCCGCGAGGGTCTCGGTGCCCGCGCCCGGGTCCACGCCGGGTTCGGACGTGTAGTCCGGGACGTCCCTGTCACCGATGGTGCCCGCGGAGTACCGGGCACGACGACTGCTCGCCGGCGCATCGAGATCCACGGTGCTCGCCCGGAGGACGGAGCCGATGTGGTCCCGCAGATCCCGCTCCTGGAGGGTCGACGGCGCGTTGAGCGCCAGGAGCGCCATCACGTGCAGCAGGTGGCTCTGGATCATGTCGCGGAGCGCCCCGGCGCCGTCGTAGTAGCGCGCGCGGTTCTCCAGCGCGAGGTTCTCGTCGAAGATCACCTCGACCTTCTCGATGTGGAGGTTGTTCCAGACCGGCTCGAGGATACGGTTCGCGAAACGGAGCCCCAGGATGTTGAAGACGGTCGCCTTGCCGAGGAAGTGGTCCACGCGGTGGATGTTCTGTTCGGGGACCAGCTTGGCGAGCTTCACGTTGAGGCTGTGGGCCGACGCCTGGTCCGTCCCGAACGGCTTCTCCATCACCAGCCGCGTACTCTTCGGCAGGGAGTCGGGTCCCAGTGCGCTGCAGGCCTTCTGGCTGATGGCCGGGGGCAGGGCGAAGTAGATCGCGACGGGTCCGGCCAGGGTCCCCACCAGCTCCGCGAGCCCGTCCTGGGTGACATCGAGCCGGTGGTAGGAGCTGTCGTCCAGTACCTGCTGGAGCGCCACCCGCCCGGCGTCGTCCGCCTTCTCGAGCGCCCGCGCGAAGGAGGACTGCACGCGATCGCGCCACTGCTCGTCGCTCCAGTCGTCCGATCCGGCTCCCACCAGTCTCAGGCCCTCGGCGCGACCGAGGCGGATCAACCGCGCGAGTCCGGGAAGCAGCAGGCGCCCGGTGAGGTCGCCGGAGGCGCCGAGGATCAGGAGGGTCCTGACCCGGACGTCGGCCTCGGCAGGGATGGTGTCGTGTTCGGCGAGAGAGTGTGTATCCACCTCTTCACCTAACCACTTATTCAGGAGCGTGTCCCGTACTCCTGCACGGCGCCGTGCGAGGTGCGGGAATCGCAGTACCGCCTGCGCGACGGCAGCTCCGGGGCACCCCTCGAGGGGCCCCAGTTGATACCCTTGGGAGTTGACGCCCCAAACTCCCGATGAAAGTAGTTCACGGCACGTGTTCAATTCACTCTCAGACCGGCTGACTGCGACCTTCAAGAACCTTCGTGGCAAGGGCCGGTTGACCGAAGCCGACATCGACGCCACCGTCCGCGAGATCCGGCGCGCACTCCTCGACGCCGACGTCGCCGTACCGGTGGTCCGCGCCTTCACCGCGGTCGTCAAGGAGCGCGCCCTCGGCCTCGAGGTCTCACAGTCACTGAACCCTGGCCAGCAGGTGGTCAAGATCGTGAACGAGGAGCTCGTCAACATCCTCGGTGGCGAGACACGGCGGATCCGCCTGGCGAAGACTCCACCGACCGTGATCATGCTGGCCGGTCTCCAGGGTGCGGGAAAGACCACCCTGGCGGGCAAGCTGTCCAAGTGGCTCAAGGGTCAGGGCCACAGCCCCCTCCTCGTGGCGTGTGACCTCCAGCGTCCCAACGCCGTCCGCCAGCTCCAGGTCAATGGGGAGCGCGCGGGCGTCCCCGTCTACGCCCCGCACCCCGGCGTCAGCTCCGAGTTCGAGGCAGCCACCGGCGATCCGGTCGCCGTCGCCCGCCAGGGTGTCGCCGAGGCACGTGCCCGGTTGCACGACGTCGTCATCGTGGACACCGCCGGTCGCCTCGGCGTGGACGCCGAGCTGATGCAGCAGGCCGCCGACATCCGGGCCGCGATCACGCCGGACGAGGTCCTGTTCGTCATCGACGCGATGATCGGCCAGGATGCCGTCAACACGGCGCTCGCCTTCAACGAGGGCGTCGACTTCACGGGTGTGGTGCTGACCAAGCTCGACGGCGATGCCCGCGGTGGTGCGGCGCTCTCCGTCGCCTCCGTCACCGGCAAGCCCGTCATGTTCGCCTCCACGGGTGAGGGCCTCGGTGACTTCGAGCTCTTCCACCCGGACCGGATGGCCTCGCGCATCCTCGACATGGGCGACATCCTCACCCTGATCGAGCAGGCTGAGCAGTCCTGGGACAAGGACGAAGCCGCCCGGATGGCGAGGAAGTTCACCGACCAGGAGGACTTCACGCTCGACGACTTCCTGGCGCAGATGCAACAGATCCGCAACATGGGATCCATGAAGAAGATGCTCATGATGATGCCGGGTGCCGCGAACATGCGCGAGCAGCTGGAGAACTTCGACGAGCGCGAGATCGACCGGGTCGAGGCGATCGTCCGCTCGATGACCCCGCACGAACGCCTTGCGCCGAAGATCATCAACGGATCGCGCCGGGCGAGGATCGCCCGTGGCTCGGGCGTTCAGGTCTCGGAGGTCAACGGACTGCTCGAGCGGTTCACGCAGGCACAGAAGATGATGAAGAAGATGGCCTCCGGTGGTGGTATCCCGGGGATGCCGGGCATGGCGGGCCCCGGTGGATTCGGCGGACCGCGCAAGTCCAAGGCGGTCGTTGCGAAGGGCAAGAAGAAGCCGCGCTCCGGCAACCCGGCGAAGGCGGCCCAGGAACTGCAGGAGGCCGAGGCACGTCGAACCGCCGCGCGGTCGGCCGCTCCCACGGGTGCCGCGTTCGGTGCGCAGCAGGATTTCGATCCCTCGGCCATGAATCTTCCCAAGGGGTTCGAGAAGTTCCTCGGGAAGTAGCAGTGGCTGTTCGCCGCAGGGCGCTCGGGGGTACCAGGGGCCACGTGTGCTGAACCTGGAGCGGGTGGTGTTCGTGCACGGCAGCGGGAGCTTCGGTGCCGCGGCGTGGCCCAAGCAGCACGGTCTGTCCCTGCACTTCGACTGCCTCTACGTGCGCCGGCACGGGTTCTCCGCGGAGGACGAGCCGTTGCCCACGGATCACGGCGCGGACCAGTCGATCATCGCCGAGGCACTCGGGACGGGTGGTCACGTGGTGGCGCACTCCTCGGGCGCCGTTCCGGCGATGATGCTGGCGGTCGAACGCCCGCACCTGGTGCGTTCGCTCACCCTGATCGAACCTGCGTGCTTCTCGCTGACGGCCGATCTCCCGGCAACCTCCGCGCACATCGGGTTGATGGTGCCCCTCCTCGCGCAGCGGGAGACCCTCTCCGACGACGAGTTCCTGCGGGAGTTCGTGCGCCGTGCCTTCACCTCCGAGCCCCTGGTGTCGGCGACTCCGGACGGCAGGAGGGACGCCGCACGGCTGCGGATGCAGAGTCCGCCCTGGGACGCTCCGCTCTCGATCGTGCCCGGCGTCCCGACGCTCGTCCTCACGGGTGGCTGGGAGCCCCTGTACGAGGAGGTGGCCGAGTACCTCGCGGGTACGGGCGCGACCCATCGCGTTGCCGCCGGCGGCCACCGGCCCCACGACACGCCCGTGGGTGACGCCGTCATCCGTGCTTTCCTGGCCTCCGGGGGAGAAGCTGCCGCAGCCTGACGGGCGCCCGCTTTCGAGGGGACCGCCAAGGCGCCGTCGGCAGCGATGCCTGGACGACACACCGCGGGGTGAAGCAGGAGATCTGTGCCGTACGGAATAGCTTGAACCTTCAACTAGTTATCCGAGTGTTCATATCCCACTCTCCGAGGAGCCGTCATGACCCTGCAGGACCTGCTGCCCGCCGCCACCACCATGGGGACGCTGACCCTGAAGGTGGGGAACCTGACGGCGATGTCAGATTACTACTCCGCTGCGCTCGGACTCGAGGTGCTCGGGGAGGAGGGCGGCGCCGTCGTCCTCGGCCGCGGGCGACGTTCCGTGCTCCGCCTCGAGCCGGCCTCTTCCCTGCGACTCCCGGGTCGGGGCGAAGCAGGACTCTTCCATACCGCCCTCCTGTTCGGCGAGCGGGCGGATCTAGCCGCTGCCGTGGCATCGGCGGCCCGCCACCCCTCGAGCTCCTTCGTGGGCAGTGCTGATCATCTGGTGAGTGAGGCGTTCTACTTCTCCGATCCGGAGGGCAACGGGATCGAGCTGTACTTCGATCGCCCGCGGGACGCCTGGGGCTGGACGCAGGACGGCCGCGGCAACCACTCCGTGGTCATGGACAGCCTTCCGCTCTCACCGCGGGACTATCTCGAGGAGCACCTCACGGAGCGGGCCGTGGCCGAAGCCGCCCAGCGCACCGCCGAGATCGGCCATGTCCATCTGCAGGTGGGCGACGTCGACACGGCGCGCCGGTTCTACGTGGACGCCCTCGGATTCGAACGGACAGCAGGCTGGCACGATCAGGCGCTGTTCGTCTCGGCCGGCGGCTACCACCACCACATGGCCATGAACGTGTGGAACAGCAGGGGTGCCGGCCCCCGCAAGGACACGCTCGGTCTCGGCGAGGTGCTCATCGAGGTACCGACCGCCGACGAGGTGGCCGCTCTGGCCGACCGATTGTCCTTCGCCGGCGTCACGAGTCAGCACACCGGTGCCGAACTACGCTTCGAGGATCCGTGGCGGAATCGGTTGCGCGTGAGCGTGGGTACTGGAGCGACCGGACCCGTGTGACCGCTGAGGCCCTTCGAACGGTCAGCAGGGCGGAGGGCACGGTTCGAACCGGCGGGCCGCTTTGCCCTGTGACCCGCGTCACCCGTAGGCTCGAAGCGACAATGACGTCCGCCTTCGGAGGGAAAAGCAGATGCCAGTTCGACACCGAGGCAGCGAACCTGCCTCCGCCACCCCACGTCCGCAGTATCACGCGCCGCCCGGTCGACGCTCGGCACGGGGGGTCGCGATCCTCGGCATCACGGCGTTGGCCGCTGCGTTCCTGGCTCCTGCGGGTGCCTGGGCCAGGCCGCTGCAGGAGGATCCAGCTGACCAGCAGACCCCGGTCCGCTCGAGTGGCTCCCTGGAGTGGCAGGAGATCACCTTCGGCCAGTCCACCGACCTGAACTTCTCGTCCAATGTGCTTCCCGACAAGGTCGGGCTGAATACCGCACGGCCCGAGCTTCCCGGGTCGATCGAAGGTGACGTCTTCATGGAGAGCCGAGGGGGCAAGCTCGCTCCCGGTCACGACGGACTCACGTTCTACTACGTCGCCCTCGATCCCAACGAGCACAATTTCGTCCTCGAAGCGGACGTCACCGTCCACCAGCTGGGACCGGAGACCGGCGCCAACCCGAGCGGGCAGGAGGGGGCCGGCCTGATGGTCCGCGACGTCAACGGCGGTGCTCGTCAGGATCCGATGCTGGACGGCTTCGAGGAAGTTCCCGCCGCCTCCAACTATGCGTCCACCACCATGCTGCGGCAGGGGCCGGTGGCCATGACCCGGACCGGCGTCACCGATCCATGGGGAACCGTGGGGTCGGAACGGCGAACACAGAATCTGGGAACCCACGGGCTCCAGACCGATGTGCCCGTGACCATGCGGCTCGAACGGACCGACGACGCCTTCGTCATGTCCACCACGTCCACCCACCTCGGGGAACCGCAGACCACCACGCAGCGCCTCGAGGGTGCCGATCGGGTGCAGGACATCGACCCCGACCTGATGACGGTGGGCTTCTTCGCTTCCCGCAATGTCGCCGTCACCTTCTCGAACGCGTCCCTGGTCCTCAGCGATGCGGACACCCAGCCGCGGCTCCAGCAGCCCGAGGCGGCAGTCCCGGCGTCCTTCGACCTGCGGGCCCCGGAGCACTCGGGAAGCACCGACTACAGGGTGGCGGCGTCCGCGCCCTATGCCGGCACCGTCGATCTGCTCGTCGACGGCACTCCTGTAGCCCAGGGGCTGCCGATGGATGCTGACAACGACCTCGCCCGGGTCATCTCCGTACCCTCGGGGCGTTCCACGGTCACGGCGACGTACTCGCCATCGGAGGGACCCGACCTGACCCCCATCACGCGCAGTGTCGATGTGACGGTCCGGGAGTTCCACGACGGAGCACTGATCGTCGCCCCCACAGGTGTCCCCGGTGGTGATGGCACCGTCGGGTCACCGCTGGACATCATGACCGCCGTACGCCACGTGGTGCCAGGACAGTCCGTCGAACTTCTGGAGGGCACGTACGAGCCCGCCGGCACCCTTCGGATCGCCCCTGCCTACTCGGGCACCCCCGGAGCCCCGAAGACCCTGACCGCCCACGACGGCGCAGAAGTGGTCATCGATGGTCGCTCGGCCCTTCCCGAGGTGATGAGAGCCGACGCCGACCACTGGGTGATCTCGCACCTGGAGCTGACCCGCGCCGCCGGCAACGGCATGCGGTCCTCCGCATCGCACAACGTCTTCGACTCGATGATCTTCAGCTTCAACGCAGGTACCGGATTCCAGCTGAGCGGAAGCGGGCCACGTGAGAACTGGCCGGCGGACAACCTGATCGTCAACTCGGAGGCTCACGACAACCGCGATCCGTCCGACATCAACGCCGACGGCTTCGCGGCGAAGTTGGGCGTCGGCCCGGGCAATGTCTTCCGCGGGAACATCGCCCACCACAACATCGACGACGGCTGGGACCTCTACAACCGCACCGACGAAGGACCCAATTTCCCCATCACCATGGAGAACAACATCGCCCATCACAACGGGCAGCTCTCCGACGGTTACAACGCCGGTTCGAGCGTGGGGACCGGTTTCAAGGTGGGAGGTGAGGGCCTTCCGGTCGACCACGTGCTCACGGGCAACCTGGCCTACGCCAACAACCTCGACGGATTCTCCGACAACTTCAATCCCGGACGGATCTCGCTCACCAACAACACCGCCGTCGACAACCGCCGTTACAACTTCATCTTCCGCATCAACCCGTACTTCGAGCCCGAGGAGCAGGGAGTCTTCCGCAACAATCTCTCGATCTTCACCGGCGCGCACGATCGCGCCGATCAGGTCTGGGGTGACGCAGACAGGACCAACGTCTTCTACAGCGGGTCCGATTCACGCATCGATACCGGGAAACGGCTCGTGTTCCCGAGGGATTTCGTCTCCCTCGCCCAGCCGGCCCAGTACGAGCGTGCGGACGACGGTTCACTGCTCTTCGGGGACTATGCGCGACCCACGTTCCGTTCCTTCCTCGCGAAGGCCGGGGAGGGTGGCGGCCATATCGGCGCCATCGAACCGACCAGCCACCCCGGCGGCCGCAAGTAGGCTGAGCCCGCAGTAGTCGGAGAGCGGTCTCGTCGATGACAGGTGCGTGCAGATACCGTGCTCCCTTCTGCACGCACCTGTCTTCCCCGTACCGCTGCACTGCCGGGGGGCCGGAACAGCGGAATCGCCTAAACTTCCGCCGTCTGGCACAATAGGTACGTACTCGATCCGTACAGCCCCTCTCTCTGTGCGCGAATTGTGTCCTCTGAACCCCTCTGAATGGCCCGCCCCACGGGAGCAGGACGATGGGCTCGCCCTTTTCATTTACAAGGAGTGTCCACACAAGTGGCCGTTAAGATTCGCCTCAAGCGCATGGGTAAGATCCGCTCACCTTTCTACCGCGTCGTCGTCATGGATTCACGCTCCAAGCGTGATGGCCGTGCGCTCGAAGAGATCGGTAAGTACAACCCCACCGAGGAGCCCTCGTTCATCGAGATCGACTCCGATCGCGCGCAGTACTGGCTCGGCGTCGGTGCACAGCCCACCGAGCAGGTCTCCGTGCTGCTGAAGATCACCGGTGACTGGCAGAAGTTCAAGGGACTCAAGGGCCAGGAAGGCACCCTGAGGACCAAGGCTCCCAAGGAGGCGTTCGTCGTCCCCGAGAAGGGTTCCGTGATCGTCCCCGAGGCCATCACGCCGAAGGCCAAGAAGAGCGACGACGCCGCTACGGAAGCCGCCGAGGCAGAGTAGAGTGCTGGCCGACGCTCTGGAGCACCTCGTCCGCGGTATCGTCGACAATCCGGACGACGTCCAGGTGGCAGCGAAGAACAACCGCCGCGGCGAGACGCTCGAGGTCCGTGTCCACCAGGAGGACCTCGGTCGGGTGATCGGGCGCCAGGGGCGTACTGCCCGGGCGCTGCGTACCGTGGTGGCCGCCCTCGCGGGCGGCGAGCCCGTGCGGGTCGATGTCGTCGACACCGACCGGCGCCGGGGCTGACACTCCAGAGCAAGGCACGACGTATCATCGGCCCCACCACCAGGATCTGGTGGTGGGGCCGATTTCATGTAGTCCACCCGAGGCACAGATCGCAGGAGCAGCACCATGGAAGTACTCGTAGCCAGGATCGGCAAGCCCCACGGTATCCGGGGTGAGGTGACCGTGCAGCTCTTCACGGATGCTCCGGAGGACCGGTTCGAGCCCGGCGCGACCTTCCGCGTGGAGGGTGCCGCGGTGACGGAACTGACCGTCGTGAAGGCCCGCTGGAACAAGGACATCCTGATCGTCGGCTTCGAGCAGGTACCGGACCGCAACCAGGCGGAGACGCTCCGCGGTGCGCAGCTCTTCGTGGACACGGAGGCGACACCGGACGACGAGGACGACGCCTGGTACGAACACGAACTCGTGGGCCTCGACGCGCGGGTCGACGGTGAATCGGTGGGCAAGGTCACGGGCCTCCGTACGCTGGCCGTGCAGGACCTTCTGGTCGTCGAACTCGCCGACGGACACGAGGCCCTCGTCCCGTTCGTCAGCGAGATCGTGCCGGATGTCGACCCCGAGGGCGGGTTCGTGGTCATCGTCCCTCCCGTCGGTCTCTTCGACCTCAACACTCCCGGCTCCAATTCGGCGCCCGACGACGGCGATGACGTCGAGAGCGTCCCGGAGGGTTCCGGTACCGACCCGAACCCTGGATCGGCGTCCGGCGCGGTACGCGACTAGTGCGCATCGACGTCGTCTCCATCTTCCCGGAGTACCTGGCTGCCCTAGATCTCTCGCTGATCGGCAAGGCGAGAAGGGACGGCGTCCTCGACGTGCAGGTCCATGATCTCCGGACGTTCACCAGCGACCGACACCGCACGGTGGACGACACACCGTACGGTGGAGGCGCCGGGATGGTCATGAAAGCGGAGCCGTGGGCGCAGGCGCTCGAATCGGTGCTCGCCCCGGCCCACGGCACCCGGCCCATCCTGATCGTGCCCTCGCCCGCCGGTGCCGTGTTCGATCAGGCCATGGCTCACGAACTCGCGGGGCTCGACCACCTGGTGTTCGCCTGCGGTCGCTACGAGGGCATCGATGAGAGGGTGCTCGACTGGGCCCAGGACCACTTCGACGTCCGTCCGGTCTCGCTCGGCGACTACGTGCTCAACGGCGGGGAAGTCGCCGTCCTCGCGATGGTCGAGGCAGTGGGCAGACTGATCCCGGGTGTGGTGGGTAATCCCGCGTCGTTGGTGGAGGAATCCCACTCGGACGGACTCCTGGAGTACCCCGTCTACACCAAGCCGTCCTCCTGGCGCGGGCGGGAGATACCCGAGGTGCTGCTGAGCGGTGACCACGCGAGGATCGCGGGGTGGCGGAGGCTCGAGCAGTTCCACCGCACGGCGGAGCGCCGCCCTGATCTTCTCGCCGAGGTGGATGTCGAGGCTTTGAGCCCGGCCGATCTGAAGGTCCTCCGCGGCGCGGGCTTCGATGTGGTCGACGGAATACTGGTCCGCCTGTCGCATTAGCCGATCGGCATCCGGCTGTGGAATAATTGCCGACTGTGCCTACTGGGCCGGGCCCTGCCACAGGGGGCGTCCGGTCAACAGTTCCACACCGGCCGCCGGACCTTCGGAATGGCTGGAATCCTCTTCGGCGGCATCATTCGGGCTTCGAGCTCCGACGCTTGACCGTCGTGACCAACGTGGATGACCTGTGGCGTCCACCAGGAGCAGTGAAATGCACATTCTCGATTCAATCGACGCCGGATCATTCCGAGACAACGTCCCCGACTTCCGTGCCGGTGACACCGTCAACGTGCACGTCAACATCATCGAAGGCAAGAACACGCGTGTTCAGATCTTCAAGGGCTTCGTTCTCGGTCGCCAGGGCGACGGCATCCGCGAGACCTTCACCGTTCGCAAGGTGAGCTTCGGCGTCGGCGTGGAGCGTACGTTCCCCGTCCACAGCCCGGTGCTCGACAAGATCGAACTCGTCTCGCGAGGCGATGTCCGTCGCGCAAAGCTGTACTACATGCGCGACCTGCGCGGTAAGGCAGCGAAGATCAAGGAGAAGCGCGACCCCAAGACGGTCAAGTAACCCTCTTTGGCTCATGAAACCTCCGCTCCCCGGCCATCGGCCGGGGAGCACACGAAACGCCGGTTCCGGTTCTCGGGCTGGCGTTTCGTGTTCTCCACGATCGTCGTGGCGGCGCTGATCACGGGCCTGGTACGTGCCTTCCTCATCGACGTGTACTTCATCCCATCGGGATCGATGGAGCCGTTGCTCACGAACGGGGACCGGGTGCTCGTCGACAAACTGGAGGACCGGGTCGGTACGATCCAGCGGGGGGACGTCGTCGTCTTCGACGGCCGCGGTTCCTTCGACCCGATCACGGATCCTCGCAGCCTCGCCGAACGTGCCCTGGCAGCGACCGGCCAGTGGCTGGGGCTCACGGGCAGCGACACCGTCTACGTCAAGAGGGTGCTCGGCGTCCCCGGCGACGAGGTGACCTGCTGCTCGGAGGACGGACGCCTGACACTGAACGGCACCCCGATCGACGAACCGTACGTCCACCCGGGAGATGCTCCGAGCGACGTGCAGTTCGACGTCGTCGTTCCGGCCGGGCGTCTCTGGCTGCTCGGTGACCACCGCTCGGCGTCGATGGATTCCCGTGCCCTGCTCGGTGCTCCGGGCGGGGGACTCGTCGCCGAGGATCGGATCATCGGCCGTGCCTTTCAGTTAGTCTGGCCACTTGACCGGTTCGCTCCGATCGAGCGGCCGGGCGGCTGACCCGACCGGGTGAAGCGGTACCGGCATCGCACCTGCAGCACCACCCGGCGGCCGGCCACCGGGTCTCACGATCACAGAGGACACCAGCACATGGCACGGAGCTTCCGCAGGAAGTCGCCCTCGGGAGCCCAGGGCTCTGCAGCGCAGGCAGCCGGGCCGGACGCGGAGGCTCCCAGCGACACCGCGACAGGGGAGCGGAGACGCGATCGGAAGAGCTCCCGGAGTGGCTTCGGTGCATGGCTGAAGGAGATCGCCACCATCGTGGTGATCGCCCTGGTGCTGTCGTTCCTCATCAAGACCTTCTTGTTCCGTGCGTTCTTCATCCCTTCCGGCTCGATGGAGCAGACCCTCGAGGTCGATGACCGCATCTTCGTCAACCAGCTCGTGCCTCAACCGGTCGACCTCCACCGCGGGGACATCGTCGTCTTCGAGGACACCGCAGGGTGGCTGCCCGCGCAGACGGAGGTGCGGCGGAGCTGGTTCAGGGAGGCGCTCGTCTTCATCGGCCTCGCTCCCGACGAATCCCAGCAGCATCTGGTCAAGCGCGTGATCGGGCTCCCCGGCGACCACGTGATCTGCTGCGACGCAGAGGGCCGGATCACAGTCAACGGCGAACCCCTCGAGGAGCCCTACCTGTTCCCCGGCGCCAACCCGTCGGACATCCCGTTCGACGTCATCGTGCCCGAGGACAGGGTCTGGGTGCTCGGTGACCACCGCAACGCGTCGGCGGACTCCCGGGCCAACCAGGAGAGGTCGGGAGAGGGTTTCGTGGACATCGACGACATCGAGGGCAAGGCCGCGGTCATCGCGTGGCCGCTCAACCGTCTCGGCTTCCTCGACAATTTCTCCGAGGTGTTCGAGAACGTGCCCGACACCGCGCCCGCCGAAGCGCGTACACCTGCAGGCCCATGAGTGGAGCCCGCCCCCGACGCTCGGCGGGTCCGAACCTGGTGCTCGAGAAGTCCCTCGCCTCCCGCGGCTACCGCTACCTCGCGGGGTGCGACGAGGTGGGTAGGGGGGCACTCGCGGGTCCGGTATCGGTCGGCATGGTCGTCGTGGACCTCGCAGCGCCCCGCGGCCTCCGTGGCGTCCGCGACAGCAAACTGCTGAAGCAGGCCGAACGGGAGGCGCTTGTCCCGCGGATCCGCCGCTGGTCGGTGGCCTCCGCCGTCGGGCATGCCTCCGCGGAGGAGATCGACGCCGTGGGGCTCATCGCCGCTCTGCGTGCAGCCGGGAGCCGCGCCTGGAACTCGGTGCTCGACGTCGTGACGCCCGACGCCGTGATCCTCGACGGTAACCACGACTGGCTCAGCACCCCATCCCACGAGGCCCTCTTCGAGGCCGATGGACACGGGACGGCGCTCCTGCACTCCGAAAGATGCACTGCGCCCGTACATACCCGGATCAAGGCGGACCTCACGTGCCTGAGCGTCGCGGCGGCCAGCGTCCTGGCGAAGGTGGAACGCGACGCCCTCATGGTCGAACTCGCCGCCGGGCACCCTGCCTTCGGGTGGGACGTCAACAAGGGGTACGCGACCGAGCGCCACCGTGCAGCTCTCCAGGGTACCGGGCCCACCGACCATCACCGGAAGACCTGGCGGCTGGGAAGCCCGACCAGGCCGAACATACCACCCGTGCAAAGTGGAGGATGATTAGCGAATGAGTGCCGAGGATCTTGAGAACTATGAAACCGACATGGAACTGCAGCTCTACCGGGAGTACCGGGACGTCGTAGGGCTCTTCAGCTACGTGGTGGAGACGGAGCGGCGCTTCTACCTGGCCAACAATGTCGATCTCCAGGCGCGATCGGCCGACGGCGAGGTCTACTTCGACCTGACGCTGCAGGACGCCTGGGTGTGGGACGTGTACCGGTCCGCGCGCTTCGTGAAGAACGTCCGGGTCATCACCTTCAAGGACGTCAACGTCGAGGAACTGTCCAAGACGGACGACATCGCCCTCCCGAAGGACGGCACGCTGGGGTGACCTGCCGGTGAAGACGGCAACCGACGCCGAGTCCCGGTCTGCGTCCTGACAGTCCCTCCTGACGAGCGCTTGTCCACATAGCGACGACCTTCGCCTCACCGCTTCGTCCCCTGCCCGAGGGTAGGACGAGGAGGTGAAGCCATGCTGGCAAAGGATCAACTTGGCCGCCGCGGGGAAGCGACGGCCGCTGAATTTCTGGAACGGGCGGGCCTGAGGATCGTGGACCGCAATTGGCGGTGTCCCGCCGGGGAGATCGACCTCGTGGCGGTGGATGGTTCCACGCTGGTCATCGTCGAGGTCAAGACGCGGAGCTCGGACAACTTCGGGCAGCCGTTGGAGGCGATCACGGCGGGCAAGCTGGAGCGGTTGTACCTGCTGGCCTCCAAGTGGGCGCGGGCGCACAACCTGCGGTTCAGCGGATTCCGCATCGATGCCGTCGGCGTGCTGGACGACGGCTCCGGTGCGCCGCGCATCGAGCACGTGCGGGCAGTGATCTGATGGCGCTGGGCCGAACGTATGCGGTGTCACTGGTGGGGATGAACGGGCACGTCGTCGAGGTGGAAGCCGACATCGGGCAGACACTGCCGGCCTTCGTCCTGCTCGGCCTGCCCGATGCCTCGCTCAACGAAGCGAAGGACCGGATCAGGGCCGCCGCCAGGAACGCGGGAGTGCCACTCAGCCGCAGGAAGATCACGGTCAACCTGATCCCGGCATCACTGCCCAAACGTGGCTCGGCCTTCGACCTCGCCATCGTCATGTCCGCCCTCGCTGCAGCCGGAGACGTCCGTGACTGCGGCACCACGGTGTTCATCGCGGAACTCGGGCTCGACGGGCAACTCAGGCCCGTACGGGGTGTGCTGCCCGCCGTCATGGCAGCGGTGGGGGCCGGGCATCAGCGGTTCGTCGTGGCCGAGGAGAACGGCTCCGAGGCGGCCCTCGTCCCCGCGGCGGAGGTGCGCTCCTTCCGGACGCTGGCAGAGGTGGCCCTGGCGTTCGGAGCGGACGAAGCCGTGCTGAAGCTACCCGAGCCGGGACCACGGCAGAACCCGGCTCCGCAGCCGGGCCGGGCAGGACCCCTCCGCGATCTGTCCGACATCGCAGGTCAATACGAAGCGCGGTTCGCCCTCGAGGTCGCCGCGGCGGGCGCACATCACCTCCTGATGGTCGGGCCTCCTGGGGCGGGGAAGACCATGCTCGCGGAGCGGCTCCCCGGGATCCTGCCCGACCTCGAGGACGAGGAGGCCATGGAAGTCACGGCTGTCCACAGCCTCAGCGGTGATCGCCACTGCACCGAGCTGGTCCGCAAACCCCCGTTCGAGAGTCCTCACCACACGGCGACTCCGGCTTCCATCATCGGGGGAGGGAGCGGCATTCCCCGGCCCGGGGCAGCGTCGAGGGCGCACCGGGGGATCCTGTTCCTCGACGAAGCGCCCGAGTACGAGCGCCGCGTCCTGGAGGCCCTGCGTGAACCTCTCGAGAGTGGGCGGCTCATCCTGCACCGGGCCTCCGGTACGGCGTCGTACCCAGCCCGGTTCCAGCTCGTCCTGGCGCTCAACCCGTGCCCGTGCGGCCTTGCCGCCGGCAAGGGGATCGACTGCGTCTGCACGGCCCAGCAACGGCGCCGCTACTTCAATCGTCTGTCCGGGCCGTTGCTCGACCGGGTCGACCTGCAACTCGCGGTCCAGCGGGTCGGCCTCATCGATTACGTCGGCGGGCAACCCACGGAGACCTCCGCCACGGTGGCGCACCGGGTGGCACAGGCACGGAAGGCCCAGAGGGAACGGCTGCGGCGCTGGAACTACGCGACCAACTCCGAGGTGCAGGGCCGGGTACTGCGCGGTGACCTGGGACTCCCACGAACGGTCACGGCTTCCCTCGACCAGGCACTCGACCGGAACCTGGTCAGTGCTCGGGGGTGGGACAGGGTTCTCCGGGTTGCTTGGACCATCTCCGATCTTGCGGGCAGGAGCCGCCCCGAAGCGGACGACGTCGTCACTGCCCTCGGGTTCCGGCTCCAGGAGAGGGCAGCATGAGCGCCTCCTACAGCGCACGCACTTCCTACAGCGCAGCCACTCGGGCGCGTGCAGCCCTCTCGCGGCTCTTCGAGCCGTCGGACACCGTAGGACTGGGTCTGGTGGCCGTGGTGGGACCCGTCGATGCCCTGCGGATCGCCCTCGGTGAACTTTCCGCGGGAAAGGACGTCACGGCACAGCTCAACGAGTACCTTGGGGTCGAGGATGGAGGACGCAACCTCCTGGCCGAGGGGAAGGAACGCTGGGGCCCGCGTTGCTCCGATCTTGCCCCCGAGCGTGATCTGGACACCCTGTCCCGTCTCGGCGGGCACCTCGTGGTGCCGGATTCCGAGGAATGGCCCGCAACACTGGACGATCTACAGGCCGCCGCGCCCCTGTGCCTCTGGGTGCGGGGTAAGTACCGCATACCGGAAGCAGGACGACTCGCCGCGATCGTCGGGTCACGGGACAGTACCGCGTACGGCTCCGCGGTCACCGCCGATCTGGCCTCGGGTATGACGAACCGCGGCTACAGCGTGGTGTCGGGAGGTGCTTACGGTATCGATGCGCAGGCCCACCGAGCGGCTCTCGCGAGCAGCGACAGAGACCAGCTTCCGCCCACCGTCGCCGTCCTGGCCAACGGCGTGGACCGCTATTACCCGGCCGGGAATGAAGACCTCCTCCGAACCATCGCTGATCGAGGTCTGCTCATCTCCGAGGTGCCTCCGGGTAGCTCGCCGACACGGTGGAGATTCCTCCAGCGGAACCGCCTCATCGCCGCCTTGAGCGCGGTGACGGTGGTGGTGGAGGCGCGATGGAGATCGGGCGCCCTGAACACGGCGCATCATGCGGCAGGGCTGAGCCGGCCGGTGGGCGCGGTACCAGGATCCGTTCATTCGGCGAACTCCGCGGGGTGCCACCGCCTTCTCCGGGACGGAACGGCGGTGTGCGTCACCGATGCGGCTGAGGTCGCGGAACTCGCGGGTCCTCTGGGGGCAAGGGGAACCACTGAGCCCACCCTCGACAACACGGCACCCGCCCGTGATCATGACGGACTCCTCGTGCCCGACCTTCTGGTGCTCGACGGCCTACCGGTTCGATCACCGACATCCGTGGACAAGCTGGCGACAGTGGCGGGGCTGTCCGTCCGCGACGTGATCGCCGGGCTGGCCCGACTGGAACTGGCGGGACTTGCAACGAGGACGGGGGAGGGGTGGCGCCGCCGGAAGAGCTGACAGGGGATGACGGGTAGCGTGCCCTCCCCGAGGAAGAACGACGTGGAAGCGGATGACGTGGAGAAGGAGAACAAGGATGAACACGATCGATGAGGATCAGGGTGCGGGAAACCGTTTCTCTGTAACCGCTCCGTCACCGCTGGGACCACTGCTCGTCGTCGTCACCGAACGAGCGGTGGTCGGGGTCTATCACGAGGACCACGACCCGCCCCCGAAACCCCTCCTCCTGGGCACAGCGGTCGACGTCCTTCCTGCGGTTGATCGGCGGATGCAGGAATCGATGGGGACCGGGCCTTCCTGCGTCGCGGCTCCGATCGACGATCTTCTGCGCCGGGCCAGGCTCCAGCTGGAGGAGTACTTCGGAGGGTCGCGACGGGCTTTCGACCTACCGATTGCACCGGTCGGAACACCGTTTCAACTCCGCGTGTGGTCCGCACTTTCCACCATTCCCTACGGGGAGCGCCGCAGTTATCGGGACATCGCGACGCAGCTCGGCAATCCACGGATGGGTAGGGCCATCGGTGCGGCGGTTCGAGCCAATCCGCTCTCCATCCTGGTACCCGGACATCGGGTGATCTCGAGTTCGGGCGGCGTTGTCGGCTATGCCGCCGGTGCTGACGCCAAGGAATCCTTACTTCTCCTCGAGGCGGAGTGAACGCACCGCAGTGACAAGATAGCCATCGGGTCCGGCGCGCCGCCCGCCCCTCGAAGGAGCATCCGAGGCTGGGCGCCCTGACCATCGAGCAGTGGAGGCTGGGCCCTGGTCGGGGATACGGGAGGGCCGAGGACGCTGCATCGGATGGGAGCACGGCCCTGGAAGCGGAGGTGACCCTGCGAACCTGCAGCGCCGAGCCCTGGTAGAACTCCTGTACGGAACCGGGGTCCGTGTGGGGAGCTCGTCCGTATCGACATCGATGACCTCGACACCGAGCGGCGTACCGTACAGGTACTCGGGAAGGGCTCGAAGGAATGGACCGTTGCCTACGGCGTACCCGCACCCCAGGCTCTGGACGACTCGCTGCGTCGCGGCCGCCCACAGTGCGTGAACGGAGCAAGCGGACCGGCGCTGTTCCTCGGTAGGCACGGCGGACGCGTCGACCAGCGCGCAGTCCGGACCCAGGTCAAGGATCTCCTGGATGCTCTCGGTGATACCGCGGCCCGTGGCCCCCATTCCCTGCGGCACAGCGCCGCGACGCACCTGCTCGACGGTGGAGCAGCCCTGCGCTCCGTCCAGGAACTGCTCGGTCACTCCAGCCTTGCCACCACGCAGCTCTACACGCAGGTGTCCGCCGATCGGCTCCGGCGCGGCTATGTCCAAGCCCACCCCCGGGCATGAACCTCGCACTCAGCAGTAACCCATCCGGGCGGAGCCGGGACGGGTCGAACAGCCGATCGCTGGGCCGAGCACGACCTACAGGCGACCGCAGTGGCGCAATTCACGCTTCTCATGCACAATGAGCAGTAGTCAAAGTGAACCTGCATGGTACATGTGGGTGGGTCTCGGAAAGCTCTCGCACATCCGAATCAGATTGATCATCCGTTGAAGGTCGTTGGGGAAGACGCACCTACAGCTATGGAGGATGGAATGTCTGTTGTGATGGCGCGCGGTGTCTTGTACGTGCACTCGGCCCCTACTGCGTTGTGCCCTCATGTCGAATGGGCTATCGGCTCTGTCCTGGACAAGCGCATCGACATGGAGTGGACAGCGCAGCCCGCCGCGCCCGGAATGCTGCGCGCCGAGCTCTCATGGGTGGGCCCGCAGGGCTCCGGATCGCAGCTCGCGTCCGCCCTGCGCGGCTGGGCGCACCTCCGCTACGAGGTCACCGAGGAGCAGAGCCCGGGCGCCGACGGCGGCCGCTGGTCGCACACTCCGGAGCTCGGGATCTTCCACGCCACGACGGACGTCCACGGCAACATCATGGTGACCGAGGACCGGATCCGGTACGCCTACGAGGCGGGCGCCGGCGATCCTGCCGCCGTCTACCATGAACTCTCCCTCGCACTCGGGGAGTCCTGGGACGAGGAGCTGGAGCCCTTCCGCCACGCGGCCGAGGGCGCTCCGGTGCGCTGGCTCCACCAGGTCGGCTGACGGTCTCCGAAGACTCGACAGGGCCGGGCTGAAGTCCATAGCCAGCCCACCCGGCAGGA
>JASLBS010000016.1 GCA_030146405.1 Arthrobacter sp. | reverse complement strand
GGGGTGACCGGAGGCTGGCGCCTGGCCTCGCGCTTCCGTCGTACGCCCGGACGCTGATCACAGCACGCGTCCCGGGCCCCTGATCATGTGAGGGACACGATATGCGGGGCGGGCGGGGATGGCCGGCGCCGCCTCCATAGTTGATGTATGAATCAGTGGCAAGGTCTCCTGGTGCAGTGTGCTCGGAGTATGGGTTTTCATCGTGGGAGTCGACGGGCGGCCTACGCGCTCGCGGGGGTCGGCATCTTCTGGGCCGTCGGACTTCTCGGCGGGCTCCGGATCCTGCACGGCGCAGCGTCCCCGATGACCACGTTGATCCTGCTGTACATGATGCTCGCCGCCGTCGTGCTCTCACTCGTCATCGCCGCCGCAGCCGTCGCCGAGATCGGACGCCAGACGGCGAGGAAGCGCCGACGCTGAGCGCCGGCGCTTCCTCGGGCGGAACCTAGCGGGTCACCACCACGTGCTCGTTCGGGACGCAGTGCGTCATGGTCAGGCCCTCGACGTTCCGGGGACCGTTGTTGCCCAGGTTCTTCAGGCGCGCCAACTCGTCCTCGGACAGGGTCTGGCTGGCCAGCGGTGGCAGGTCCTTCACGTCGTCCACCCCGATGCCGAGGCCCTCGCCCACCCGGGCGCCGAGCTCGTCGTCCACCAGGTAGAAGTGCCACACCATGCGCTCCTGGACCTCGCGGGTCGCCTGCCCGATGAGGGTCACGAAGTTGCCCACGAGGTCGTTCTTCTCCCACTGCTCCTGCAGCTGGTAGCGCTGGCCCGCCTGCAGGTAGTCGTTGGTCAGCGGGATGCGCTTGCGGGTCAGGCGCCCGGAGATCTCGGGGCCCTGATCGTCGTGCGTGGGGTACTGTCCCTCGCGCAGTCCGCCGGTGATGGACGGCTCGTAGTTCACGTGGGGGTTCTGCCCCGGTCCCAGATCCGTGCCGAAGGACATCTGGCCGCCGCGCTGGTTCGTGTGGACGGGGGCATTCTTCGCGGCATTGACCGGCAGCTGCAGGTAGTTCGGGCCCACGCGGTGGCGCTGGGTGTCGCTGTAGCTGAAGGTACGGCCCACCAGCATCTTGTCGTCCGAGAAGTCGAGCCCGTCGACGAGGACGCCGGTGCCGAAGGAGAGCTGCTCGTTCTCGTTGTGGTGGTCCGTGACGTTCCGGTTCAGTGTCATGGTGCCGACGAGCTTGGGTTCGAAGTCCTGCTCCGGCCACGTCTTGGTGTCGTCGAGCGGATCGAAGTCGAGCTCGGGGTGGTCGCCGTCCTCCATCAGCTGGACGTAGAGGTCCCACTTCGGGAAGTCGCCGCGCTCGATCGACTCGTAGAGGTCCTTCGACGCGTGCCCGAGGTCCGTGGCCTGGATGTTGGCGGCGTCCTCCTCGGTGAGGCTCTTGACTCCCTGGTGCGGCTGGAAGGTGTACTTGACCAGCTTCGTGTCACCATCGGCGTTGACCCACTTGTAGGTGTTGACGCCGAAGCCCTGCATGTGGCGGTAGTCCGCCGGGATGCCGCGCGGGCTGAAGAGGTTGACGAGCATGTGCATCGACTCGGGGGTCTGCGACATGAAGTCGAAGATGCGGGCCGGTTCCTGCCGGAAGGTGATGGGGTCCGGCTTCAGCGAGTGGATCACGTCGGGGAACTTGATGGCGTCACGGATGAAGAACACCGCGAGGTTGTTGCCCACGAGGTCCCAGTTGCCGTCCTCGGTGTAGAACTTCACCGCGAAACCGCGCGGGTCGCGGGCGGCCTCGGAGGAGTCGCGGCCACCGATCACCGTGGAGAACCGGATGGCGACGTCGGTCTTCTTCCCGGCCTCGGAGAACAGCTTGGCGCGCGTGTACGCGGCGATGGGCTCGTCGCCCCAGCGCCCGGTCGCCTCGAACTCCCCGAACGCTACGGCGCCGCGGGCATGGACCACGCGCTCGGGGATGCGTTCACGGTCGAAGTGGCTGATCTTCTCGAGGAACTGGTAGTTCTCGAGCGTGGCCGGGCCGCGGGCGCCGACGGTCCGGGAGTTCTGGTTGTCGTAGACCTGGTGGCCCTGACGGTTAGTCAGGACGGGTCGGTCATCACCATCGGCTGGTGGCTGGCTGGCAACATCTGTCATGGAATTCTCCTTACAGCAGGCACTGCACTCTTCGAGCAGCGCGGGGCGCTCCGCAGGTTTCCCTGCATCCGGTTCCGACGCTACCGAAGGCGCAGGTGGTCAGCAACCTTAGTATCTGCGCGGTGCCTGTGCGAGTGCTCCAGGAGGAGCAGGAATGTCCGGCGGGCGTCCACGGCTGCGAGTAGCGTTGGGGCATGCTCACAGTTCCCGAGAATTTCCCGCCCACCTACATCAGCTTCCTCGAGGCCCAGGACGAGGGCTTTGCCGAGGTGGTGCTCATGGTCATGAAGCAATCCGTAGCCGAAGGCAAGCACGGCATCCTGATCAGCAGCCAGGCCACCGATCGCGGAGCTGAGACCTCCGAGGAGGTCCCGTACGGCGAAGTCGTCGACGGGACGCGCTGACGGCGCACGCGAAGGTTACAGCGACGAACAGAGTAAAGGACCAGCCCATCAGGCCGGTCCTTCCTCTGTTTCGTCGTGCTTCGTTCTACTGTTCTGCTGTCAGGAGTCGGGCTCATCGTCCGGGTCGGCTCCCTCGGCGGGCGCCTCCGCGTGCACCCTGATCTGCTCCGGGCCGCTGTCCGCGCCCCCCTCCGCCGGTGCTTCGTTGTGGCTGCGGTCGTCGTCGCCGGGGTTCTCTGACATGCACTCGTCCTTTCGGTTCCAGGGAAGGTAAGCTCCCTTAGCATCAGTCTACGGACCCGGCATCCGGAGCGTAACCCGTAACCTCCCACGTGACGTGCCGTCATCAGCATGCTTACGATCAGGTCATGGAATCCCGGCAAGTCACCGTGTCCGAGCCCGTCGGCCACTCCAGGGTGATCGTCCGGCCGGCTCTGGTAGGGCTGCTGTCGCTCGGCCTCGGACTGGGGGCCCACGCCCTCTCCGGTGGTCAGCCGCCGAGTGTTCCAATCCTCTGCGGCCTCGCGGCGCTTGCAGTCCTGGCCGCGACCCTCCTGGCACAGGCCCGGTTGCCCGGCTGGGCCGTGATGCTGCTGCTCGGCGCAGGCCAGCAGGTGCTCCACTGGCTCCTGAACGGACTGGGGGGAGCGGCGGGATCGACCGTCCCCGGTGCGACTGTGCACCACGGGGGCGATGTGCCCGTCGGATCGGGTGCTGCCCAGGGGCACTCGCCGGAGGTGATGCTGATGCTCCACACGCACCTCGCGGTGGCGCTCCTCGTCGGGTGGCTGGTGGTGCGGCGCTCCGTCGTCTCGGCCTGGCTCGGGCGCATCCCGGGCAGGCTCTGACGCCCCGGACAGCGAGAAGCTCCCCCGTCATGGACGAGGGAGCTTCACGGTGTTCTACTTCACGGTGTTCTAGTTGCTGCTCGGCGAGCTGTCGTAGAACGGGTAGTCGATGTACCCCTCCGGTCCTTCACCGTAGAAGGTGGCCGGGTTCGGCTCGTTCTCCGGCAGGTTCTCGCTCCAGCGGCGTGCAAGATCCGGGTTGGCGATCGCCGGACGTCCCACGACGACGGCATCTCCGACGCTGTCCTCGAGCACGGCGATGGCCTCCTCGCGGTTGGTGATGACCCCGAATCCGCTGTTGACCAGGAAGGGACCACCGAAGCGGGAGCGCAGGTCCTGGACGAGTTCGCCCGTCGGCTCGGCGTGGAGGACGCTGAGGAACGCGAGGCCGAGCGGAGCGATCGCGTCCATCAGGGCGCCGTAGGTCTCGTGGACCTCTTCCGGGTCCGTCTCGAGCGCGTCCTGGATGTTGTGGGCTGGGGAGATCCGAAGGCCTACCTTGTCCGCGCCGACCTCCGCCGCGACAGCGGTGATGAGTTCGACGACGAAGCGGGCGCGGTTCTCGGGAGATCCGCCGTAGGAATCGTCGCGCTGGTTGGAGGCCGGTGACAGGAACTCGTGCAGCAGGTACCCGTTGGCGCCGTGCAGTTCGACGCCGTCGAAGCCTGCGACGTCGATGGCCCGCCGCGACGCCGTGACGAACTCCTCGATGATGCCCGGGAGCTCCTCCGCCGTGAGGGCGTGAGGCACCGGGTAGGGCTCCTTGCCGGTGTAGGTGCGGGTGGATCCCTCGATCGCGATGGCGCTGGGAGCCACCACCTCATGGCCCCCGTTGGTACCGGGGTGCGTGACGCGGCCGGCGTGCATCACCTGTGCCACGATGCGTCCACCCTCGGCGTGCACGGCGTCGGTGACCCGCTTCCATCCCGCGAGCTGCTCGTCCTCGACGAGGCCGGGCTGGCCCGGGAAACCCTGCCCGGCGTGACTCGGGTACGTACCCTCGCTCACGATCAGGCCGAGGGAGGCGCGCTGGCGGTAGTGCTCCACGACGATGTCGCCGGGAATGCCCTGCCGGCCCGAGCGCACCCGCGTCAGCGGTGCCATGACGAGACGGTTGGAGAGTTCGAGCGAGCCGAGGGTCAAGGGGGAGAACAGTTTCACGCGGTCCTACTTTCAGGTCGGATTCCTACCCATCGGTAACCGGGGGTCCACGGAAGCTATTCCGGGTGTGTCCCGTGTCACGGGGGCGGCCGGAACCCCTCCGGCGGAGCATCTTGGGGCTGTGTACCCGAGCACGGAAAAGGCCCCCGGGATGATTCCCGGGGGCCTGTGCGCCGTACCTCGTGGCTACCTGATGTCCTGCTCGTCCATCGCGCTCAACGGGGATCCTCCACGATTGGCGGGGTCGTCGCTCGAATCCACCTCGCCGTCCTCCATCATGCCGAAATCGACGTCGGCCGCGGCCTCACCGAGCATGGGTTCCCCGGGCGGGTACTGCTCGTCACCGTGCTCGTAGCGGGCCTCGGCCGTCTCCGCACGAAGGGTCTGGTCACTGAGGTAGCCCTCCTCGCCGATCGCGGAGACACCGTTCTCGTCGAAGTCGTTCGCATCGTCGCCGGTCGCGGCCACCCCGGGCTCGTCCTGTAGAAGGGGGTCCTCCTGCCAGCGGTCGGGGTTGTTCTCCGCGGCTTCCGCGTAGCTGTCCGGCTGACCCTCGAGTACCGGGTCGAAGGCCTCGGGTGCGATCGAGTTGTTGGGCGCCTCGGGATCCTCGCCCACGATGGTCAGTTCCTCGTCAGGAAGGTTCTCGGTCATCTGCTCTGCCTTTCGTCGGTGCTGCTCGTTCGTCGATCATCAGCCTACTGATCTTCATGTCCGGGCGACAGTTTCCCTCCCGCCCGGACATGATCGGCAGCACTAGGCCGGATCGCGCCAGCTGTGACGAGGTTCGAAGCCGAGTAGGCGCCGCGCCTTGTCGATGGAGAGCAGCGTCTCGTGCTCGCCCACCTCACGCGTCACCTCGACGCCGGGGAAGACCTCGGCCGCCAACTCCGCGCTGGACCGGCCCATCACGGTGTCGGCCGCCGCGATGATGAATCGGTCGAATCCCGGTGCTGCGTTCTCGAGCGCCTTCTGCACCGCCTGCGCCCCGTCGCGTCCGTCGATGTACCCCCAGAGGTTCCACTTGCGCGCGGAGGGATCCGCGTCGAAGGACGGGAAACGCTCGTAGTCCTCCGGGTCCATCACGTTGGAGAACCGCAGCGACGTGATGCTCAGCGTGGGGTCCCATCGCGTCAGTTCGATCGCCATCTGCTCCTCGAGGTGCTTCACGAGGGAGTAGGTGCTCTCCGGGCGTGCCGCATACTCCTCGTCCACCGGGATGTACGGGGGAGGGGTGTCGAACGGCAGTCCGAGCACCGTCTCGCTGGACGCATGGACCACGCGCTTGATCCCGGCCCGTCGGCAGGCCTGGAACACGTTGTAGGTGGAGGTCATGTTGTTGTGGAACGTCGCGGCGTCCGCCTGCATCCCGGGCGCCGGGATGGCGCCCAGGTGCACCACGGCGTCGAGGCCGTCGTGCTTGTCGTCGACGCCGAGCAGTGCGTCGAGGACCTGCCCGTAGTCCCGCAGGTCGATCCGCAGGAACGACGGCGAACGCTCGCCGTGCTGGTCCAGTTCGACGACGGTGTGCCCGGATTCGCGCAGTCCGCGGACCACGCTGCGTCCCAGCTTGCCGTTCGATCCGGTGACCGCGACGGTCAGTGCACCCATCAGGCCGGGCGGCTGTCGGGGGAGACGGTCTTGGCGACGTCGGTGGTCGCAAGACCGCCGATCGCGTCGTCGATCGCCTTCAGGACGTCGTCCTCGAGCTTCACCCCGGCTGCGACGGCGTTCGACTCCACCTGCTCCGGGCGGGACGCGCCGATGATCGCGGAGGCGACGTTCTTGTTCTGCAGCACCCAGGCGATCGACAGCTGAGCCATGGTGAGTCCCAGGCCCTCGGCGATCGGGGCGAGTTTCTGGACACCCGTGAGCACGTCGTCGTCCATCCAGCGCTTGATCATGTCCGCGCCGCCCTTGTCGTCCGAGGCACGGGTACCCTGCTCGGGCTGCTGTCCCGGCTTGTACTTGCCCGTCAGCACACCCTGGGCCACCGGTGACCAGACGATCTGGGACAGGCCCAGTTCCTCCGAGGTGGGAACCACTTCGCCCTCGATGACACGCCACAGCATGGAGTACTGGGGCTGGTTGGAGATGAGCTGGAAGCCGAGGTCCTTGGCGAGCGCGTGACCGTCGCGGATCTGCTGGGAGGTCCATTCGCTGACCCCGATGTAGAGGGCCTTGCCCTGCCGCACGATGTCCGCGAAGGCCTGCATGGTCTCTTCGAGGGGCGTCTCGTAGTCGTAGCGGTGAGCCTGGTAGAGGTCCACGTAGTCCGTCTGGAGGCGCTGCAGCGAGCCGTCGATCGACTCCATGATGTGCTTGCGCGAGAGGCCGACGTCGTTGTGTCCCTTGGGGCCGGTGGGCCCCCAGACCTTCGTGAAGATCTCGAGGGACTGACGGCGCTCGCCCTTCAGTGCCTCGCCGAGGACCGTCTCGGCCGCCGTGTTGGCGTAGACGTCCGCCGTGTCGAAGGTGGTGATGCCGACGTCGAGCGCTGCGCGCACGCACTGCGTGGCGACGTCGTTCTCGACCTGCGACCCGTGCGTGAGCCAGTTGCCGTAGGTGATCTCCGAAATTTTGAAGCCGCTGTTACCGAGGTATCTGAAGTCCATGATCCTGATGCTAACCACCCCGAGCACCCGCGTACAGGGTCTTCGGTTTCCCGAAGCAACTTTTACTTTCCCGGGCCGGGGAGGCAGGGGGTGAGCCACTAGACTGGGGGGCGTCCTTCGGTTGTAGCCCAGCAGTGAATGAGGAATTGTGGTCGACTTCAGTGCTCGTTTCGCCAGCGGAACGGAGCAGCAGAACTGGGATTCCCTGGTCACGGCCAACCCCGGGGGCGGCAATCTCCTCCAGTCCGCGGCATTCGCGGACGTCAAGTCCCGCCATGGCTGGCGCCCCCGCTTCGTGGTGCTGGAGGGGCCCGGGTACACGAGCCACAATCTGATCCTCGAGAAGAAGGTGCCCGTGATCGGGGCCCTGTGGTACCTGATCAAGGGCCCCGCCGTCACCGAGCCGGCCCACGTGGCAGCGGCCGCGCACGCCGTCGCGGACCTCGCCCGGAGGGAGGGGCACCGCGTCTTCGCCATCAAGGTGGAACCGGATCTCCTCGACTCGCCCGAGCTGAGGGAGACCTTCGGTGCCGCGGGGCTCGTCAAGACGTTCAATCTGCAGCCCAATGACAGCACCGCCGTCCTCCCGACGACGCCGGACTCCCACCAGTTGCTGCGCAACCTGCACTCCCGCGGCCGCAACGCGGTCCGCCGCGCCGTCCGCGAGGGTGTGGAGGTGCGCCGCATGGAGCCGACGGAGGAGACCTTCCGGGCCATGTACTCGCTGATGTCCCACATCGAGGACCGCTCCGCCGCCCGCATGCGTTCCTTCGAGTACTACAGCCGCTTCTGGCAGAACTTCGTGGACGCCGGCCAGGGGCGGTTCTACTTCGTGTACGAGGACGATCAGCCCTCGGTGGGTGCCTTCGTGATCAACTACGGATCGAAGGGCACGTACAAGGACGGCGGCTCCAGGCCGGGACGCACGCAGTACGGCGATTCGCATCTGGTGCAGTGGCAGGCCATCAACGATCTCAAGAACGAGTTCGGGATCGTCGAGTACGACTTCTGTGGCACTCCGCCCAGTGACAGGCTCAAGGACAAGGACCACCCCCACCACGGTCTGGGACTGTTCAAGACGAGCTTCACCAAGACGGTGACGGACTTCGCGGGCTGCTACGACCTCGTGGTCAGCGGCTGGAAGTATCGTGTGTGGAACACGGTTGCGGAGCGGGTGGCTCGCCAGGTGCACTGGCGGCGGACGCACCAACCGTTCTACTGAGCACTGCACCGCGGCCGACGCGGTGGATCGAGCATGAAAGGCGGCTGTGAAAGACGGTCCCACCCCAGGGCAGAGTCCCTCGCCCGCCACCAACCCGTCGCCGGTGGCAGAAGCACTTCCGGTCATCAGGCGGCCCTTCGATCCCAGCGAGGACGAGAAGAAGAAAA
This sequence comes from Arthrobacter sp., assembly GCA_030146405.1. Taxonomy (GTDB): domain Bacteria; phylum Actinomycetota; class Actinomycetes; order Actinomycetales; family Micrococcaceae; genus Arthrobacter_D. The sequence goes on along the minus strand of JASLBS010000016.1, from coordinate 17,441 downwards.
TCTCCGCGGACCAGGGCGGGGGTAGGAAGAGTGGCGGCCGTGCAGGTGCGCCGCCCAAGCGGTCGTCCGGTACGTCGAAGGTCCCGAAGTCGAGCCGGCAGCGGCAGCCCGCAACACGCCCTGCGGACGCACTAGCCGGGACCCCCCAGTCCCTGCCGGCGTCGAGCCGACCCAATGTGGCGGCTCGCAGTATGCTTCGGCGCCTCGTCCAAGGAGAGGCACCACCCACGCAGGCCATGAGTATCGTGGAGCGCCTGGCGGGAAGCCCCTACGCGAATCCCACTCTCCACGTGGCGGGTCCCGATGCCAGCGCCCGTAAGGCGCTGGACTTCGCGCTGAGCCTCGCCGAAACCATGTTTCGCTACGGGGCCGGAGCGCTGGAGGTGGAGACCAGCATCATTGCCGTGACGGCTGCCTTCGGCCTCGAGCACATCGAGGTCGACATCACCAACCAGTCGGTCGTGATCAACTACTCCGCGAAGGATCAGACGCCCACCACGGTGCTCCGTGTGGTGCGCTCCTGGACCAACAACTACGCGGGTCTCACCGCGATCCACCGCCTCGTCTCCGACATCGCCGACGGTGGTGTCTCCCGCACCGAGGCGGCGCAGCGTCTCGACGAGATCGTGCACCGACCCAAGCCCTTCCCTCGCTGGATGGTCACAGTGGCCTTCGGGGTGTTCTCCGCCGCGATCGTGGCCTTTGTCGGAGGCGGCCCGTTGGGCTCGCTCGTCGGCTTCGGCAGCTGCATCCTGGTGGACCTGGTGGGCCGAAAACTGGGGGAGTGGCGCGTTCCCGAGTTCTTCTCGGTGGCGACTTCCGCCGCAATGGTCACCCTGGTGGCAATGTTGATCTGGTGGATCCAGGTCCCCATTGCTCCCGCGATCGTGGTGGTGGGCGGTATCCTGCTGCTTCTTCCTACGGGGAGGCTGATCTCCGCCATGCAGGACGCCATCAACGGGTTCCCGGTCACCGCCGCAGGTCGTTTCGTGTCCGCCATCCTCATCTTCGCCGCACTGGTGTCGGGTATCGCCGTCGCGCTGGTGGCTGGGGATGCACTCGGCGTCCCCGAGCTCGAGGTACTCGAGTCCTCCGGGTCGCAGTACCCGTGGCCCTTGGTCGGCGTCTTCGTCTTCATCGCTGTCGCGACGATCTGCATCGCCGAGCAGACGGACGTGAAGCTGGTGCTCCCCACCTCGCTCGTGGCGGTGGCGGGGTTCCTCCTGTTGACGGGCGCGGTGTCGGCGGGAGTGGGGTATCGGCTGGCTCCGGCGCTCGCGGCCGTGCTGATCGGGGCGCTCTCGCGGGTCATTGCGCTCCGGATGGGGGCACCACAGCTGGTCATCGCGGTTCCCGCGGTGATGTTCCTCTACCCCGGACTCACGATCTTCCGCTCCATGTATTCGTTGACGATCGACGCCGACCTCGTGTCCAACGGGGCGGTGGGACTCTTCAACGCGCTCACCGTGGTGCTCGCCATCGCCGCGGGGGTGGTGCTCGGCGACAACCTCGCGCGGCCGTTCACGCGAAAGTTGGGCTCCAGTGAGCGGCAGCGGAACCGGCGGCGATAGAACCCCGGACGATCCTCGTTCGAAGATCAGGCCCGGGCGCCGCTGCCTCGCGCAGCCGTTCGTGACCAGTCGATGGGATCCGCGCCCTGCTGGGTCAGGAGATCGTTGACGCGGCTGAAGGGCCGGGAGCCGAAGAACCCGCGGGAGGCCGAGAGCGGACTGGGGTGCACGGATTCGACGGTGGGTGTCGGGCCGAGCAGCGGCTTGAGGCGGAGCGCGTCCTTGCCCCACAGGATGGCCACGAGCGGCCCGCCCCGTGCCACGAGCGCCCGGATGGCGGCGTCGGTCACGAGCTCCCACCCGAGGCCGCGGTGCGAGGCGGTCTCGCCGGCGCGGACCGTCAGTACCCGGTTGAGCAGGAGGACACCCTGCTCGGCCCAGCCCGAGAGGTCTCCGGTGGCAGGCGGAGCGACACCCGTGTCAGTGGCCAGCTCACGGTAGATGTTGGCAAGGCTCCGGGGGATGGGCCGAGTGGCGGGATCGACGGCGAAGCTCAGGCCGACGGCGTGGCCGATCGTCGGATACGGGTCCTGGCCGACGATGACCACCCGGACGCTGTCCATCGGCGTGCCGAAGGCACGGAGGATGTGCTGGGCGTCCGGCAGTATCCGCACTCCCTTGTCGAGATCCTCGGCGAGCGAGGCCGCCAGCTCGTGGAGAACCGGCTCGACGGGCTTCAGCGCTGCTGCCCAATCGGCCGGCACCAGATCCGCGGTACGGGCAGGAGCCGCGAAGGGGAAGGCGGACTCGTTCGGTGACGGGGGTCCGGTCCGCCGGAGCCCTCGCGCACCCTTCCTGGCAACGGGGCCGACACCGGCAGAAGCGGCGGGCAGATCGAAGAGGGCACCGTCGTCGTGGGTCATGCCTCCATTCTCATGGACACCCCGGCCGGCGTACCGCCGAATGACACACCTGTAATTCCCCACTACCATGGACAGACACGTGCCTACGGGGCAGGAAGGCGGGAGCGGAGATGGCTGAACCCACGCGAGAGGCGGAGGATTCGGTCGCCGAGCGGGACGCCAGGACGGCACTCGGGGACCGGGAGCAGCAGATGCTCGCGCTCGAGCGTGAGTGGTGGAAGTATTCCGGCGCCAAGGAGCAGGCCATTCGGGATCTCTTCAACATGTCCGCCACGCACTACTACCAGGTGCTCAATGCCCTGATCGACACCGAGGCTGCACTGGCACACGATCCGATGCTCGTGAAGCGCCTTCGGCGGTTGCGGTCCACCCGGCAGAAAACACGCTCCGCCCGCCGGCTCGGCGCGGACATCTAGGATCCCGATGCCCGCCGACCGAAGGGCCCCCTGATCCATGGCCGACTACCCGCGCGACGAGTTCGATGCCGTCCCCGAGTCCTCGAATCGTCAGGGTGTCCACCGTGAACGGATCGTGCCCGCCCGGTCAGGCGGACTGAGGCTCAAGATCGCCGTTGCCGTCCTCGCCCTGCTGATCGGGCTGGGCTCCTACTTCCTCCTTCCGCGCCTCGGCTTCCCTGCACCGGGTGACGGCGCAGCCGTACCCGCCGTGTCCAGCCAGGCTGCGGCCCCCGGCGCAGAGCCCTCCGAGGGGACTTCGCCCGATGCAGAGAGCGGAGAGTCGGAAGCATCGGAAACGCCGGACGCACCCGACGCGATCGACCGGAAGCAGACCGTCAACGTGCTGAACGGCACCGGGATCCCGGGCCTTGCAACAGTGGGCGCAGACCGGCTGGCAGCCGAGGGTTGGGTGGAGACCGTACCAGGCAACTGGGCGGGTGCTCCTGTCGATTCCTCGGTGGTCTTCTTCAACGGCGAGACCCAGCGTACCGATGCGGAAGCGGTGGCCGCGGACCTCGGCATCCTCGACCTGATCGACGGTGCGGACGTCTCGCCCGATATCTCCGTGGTGCTCGGCCCCGGGTTCGAGTAGTCGTCCATGGTGCGCCGTGAGGGGTGGCTTGTCCGCCTGCGGGACTGGCGCCCGCAGGATCTACCGCTCTACCGTGAGTGGCTGCGCCCGCATCACGAGTGGCACCGGTGGGACGGACCGTACTTCCCCGTACCGGACGAGGCCGAAGCCGACCGCACGGTGGCTGTCCTCGCCGCAGCGATGGGAGACGGCCGGTCGGAGATCCCCGGCCCGCCACGCCGTGCAGTGATCGCGGACCTCGATACCGATGAGTTGATCGGCGTGGTCTCCTGGTACTTCGAGTCGGAGGTATCCGACTGGCGCCGTATCGGCCTCACCGTCTTCGATCCCGCCCACCGTGGCCGTGGAGTGGGCGTGGAGGCACTGGGGCTCTGGGCGGCACTCCTCTTCGAGTCGACCGGCATCAGGCGCCTCGACTTCGCCACCTGGTCCGGTAACACGGCCATGTGCCGCGTGGGCGAGAAGGCAGGGTGGCGGGAGGAGGCGCGTTTCCGTGACGCTCGGACGGTGCGGGGCGAGGTCTACGACGCCGTGGTGTACGGCGTCACGCGCGAGGAGTGGGCGAAGCCGGCCGGCCGGCGGTCCGCCATCAGTCCCTGAGGGGGATCCCCCGCGCGTCCCGCCGGAACTGGTGCGATCCGACCAGGATCATGATGCCCTCCACCAGGCCCCAGATGCCTGCCGCGACGGCTGAGAGGCCGAAGGTGACGAAGGTCCCGACGGTGGACAGGAGGAGCATGACGATGCCGATCCCCGTGTGCCCGAGATAGAACCGGTGGATCCCGAAAGCCCCGAAGAGAATGCCCAGCACTCCGGCGAGTACGCGTGACTTCTGCGGTGGATAGAACTGCCCGGGAACCTGGTTGTACCCGCCCTGCTGGTTGTAGCCACCCTGGTTGTACCCGCCCTGCTGGTTGTAGCCACCCTGGTTGTAGTGGGGCTGGGGGCCTGGCTGTACCGGATACCCGTTCTGCTGGGAGTACGGCGGCTGCGGAGAGCCGCCCTGCTGCTGGAAACCCTGCTGGTGGGACGGCGGCAGGTAGGGTGGGGAGCCGTATCCGCCCGGCTGGTAGGGGTTCTGCTGGGGAGCCGGCGTGTACGGGGGACGCACGAAGCCGCCCGGCTGGTAGTCGCCCCGGCCATACTCCTCGCTGCGGGGAGGCTGAGCGGAGGGGACGTCCGGATGCCCGTACTCGGGGACGGAGTCCTGCGGTGGACGGCCGCGGTCCTTGTTCTCCTCGGACTCCGGACCTGGTACTGACGTGGACACTGTGCCTCCCGATGCTCGTGTCCGACCAACCTATGCCCTCGCCGGGGTCCATGCCATGGACTGCGGGCATGTCGGCCCCGGACAGCGTACGGATAGCTTGCACTCAGGGGGTGTGAGTGCTAATTATTGAGTTAGCACTCGCGCGCACTGACTGCTAAAGCAGCGCGTGGTGGGTGAAGCAGGCAAACCTCTGTGGTGGGGGTGGGGCTTCGAACGTGAAAGAGATCGTTCCGGCGCCGCCCAGCCGTCGCGGGCACCACACGCAGGCAAGCATTCATGTGCTGAGATGCAACCGTCCCGAAAGGACCTAAGCCGTTATGGCCAAGATCATTTCTTTTGATGAAGAGGCCCGCCGCGGCCTCGAGCGAGGACTCAACATTCTCGCTGACGCCGTCAAGGTGACGCTGGGCCCCCGTGGTCGCAACGTCGTGCTCGAGAAGAAGTGGGGAGCCCCCACCATCACGAACGACGGCGTGTCCATCGCCAAGGAGATCGAACTCGACGATCCGTTCGAGAAGATCGGTGCCGAGCTCGTCAAGGAGGTCGCCAAGAAGACCGACGACGTCGCAGGCGACGGCACCACCACCGCCACCGTACTGGCACAGGCGCTCGTCAAGGAAGGCCTGCGCAACGTCGCGGCCGGAGCTGACCCCCTGAGCCTCAAGCGCGGCATCGAGAAGGCCGTCAAGGCCGTCACCGACGAGCTGATCGCCTCCGCCAAGGAGATCGAGACGAAGGAGCAGATCGCTGCTACCGCCTCGATCTCGGCCGGCGACAAGCAGATCGGTGACCTGATCGCCGAAGCACTCGACAAGGTGGGCAAGGAAGGCGTCATCACCGTCGAGGAGTCGAACACGTTCGGCCTCGAGCTCGAGCTCACCGAGGGTATGCGCTTCGACAAGGGCTACATCTCGGGTTACTTCGTCACCGACGCCGAGCGCCAGGAGACCGTCCTCGAGGACCCCTACATCCTGATCGTCAACTCGAAGATCAGCAACGTGAAGGACCTCGTCGCAGTCCTCGAGAAGATCATGCAGTCGGGCAAGCCCCTGCTGATCATCGCCGAGGACATCGAAGGCGAAGCCCTCGCGACCCTCGTGGTCAACAAGATCCGCGGCACCTTCAAGTCCGTTGCCGTCAAGGCTCCGGGCTTCGGTGACCGCCGCAAGGCACAGCTCGCCGACATCGCCATCCTCACCGGTGGACAGGTCATCGCCGAGGAGGTCGGCCTCAAGCTGGAGACCGCCACGCTCGACCTGCTCGGTACCGCTCGCAAGGTCGTCGTCACGAAGGACGAGACCACCATCGTCGAAGGAGCCGGCGAAGCCGACGCCATCGCCGGTCGCGTGGCGCAGATCCGTGCCGAGATCGAGAACTCCGACTCGGACTACGACCGCGAGAAGCTGCAGGAACGCCTGGCCAAGCTGGCCGGCGGTGTCGCGGTGATCAAGGTCGGTGCTGCCACCGAGGTGGAGCTCAAGGAGCGCAAGCACCGCATCGAGGACGCCGTTCGCAACGCGAAGGCCGCCGTCGAAGAGGGCATCGTCGCCGGTGGTGGCGTGGCCCTCATCCAGGCCGGCGCCAAGGCGTTCGCCACCCTCGAGCTCACGGGTGACGAGGCGACGGGCGCGAACATCGTCCGCGTAGCCATCGACGCACCGCTGAAGCAGATCGCCTTCAACGCCGGCCTCGAGCCCGGCGTCGTTGTCGACAAGGTCCGCGGCCTGCCCGCCGGTCACGGCCTGAACGCCGCCACCGGTGAGTACGAGGACCTTCTCGCCGCAGGCATCAACGACCCCGTGAAGGTGACACGATCGGCCCTGCAGAACGCAGCGTCGATCGCAGGTCTGTTCCTCACCACCGAGGCCGTTGTTGCTGACAAGCCGGAGAAGGCAGCTCCTGCCGGCGGCGGCGACGACATGGGCGGCATGGGTGGGATGGGCGGCTTCTAGGCCCTCCACCCCTCGTCCCGGCGTCTGACGCGCCGACCTGAGATGAGTTGGGCGGCACCTCCTGATGGAGGTGCCGCCCTTCTCGTCTTTCGGTGCTTCCCGGTGCTTCCTGGTGCTTCCTGGTACTGGTCCGTGTCGGAGACGCGCAGTTCAGCTCATGAACATCCGTGCGTTGCTCTGCTCGGCCTCCGCGTACTGCTGCGTGGCCACGGTGAGCGCCTCGTTGATCCCGGTGAGCGACTCCTCCACCTGCTGTTGGGTGGCGCGCCACTGCAGGATGAGCTGCTGGAAGTTGGTCGCGGCCTGCCCGGTCCAGAGGCCCTCGAGCTCCCGGAGCCCGGCCTGCATGGAGTTGACCTCCGCCTGGAGCCGCGCGATGGTTCCCTGCACCTGGCTGCTCTTCGCTGCCAAGCTGTCGGTGTCTACGTTGAACAGTGCCATGTCTACTCCCATGTGTGGTGGTGCTGCCCTGATGCTTCCGACGCTAGGGGGCCACACAGGGGGGTCAGCGCCCGGTTCCACCTTTGTGGACAACCGGCTTGACGGACGGTGCCTGTGGAGGAGCGATGCTGCCGGCGGGAACGCGGTGTTCCGCCCCGGCGCCCTGCGTCTGCTCCTCGCCCTGCTCGGGCTGCGGTACGTGCGGGAGCCTGATCGAGAGGGTGGCGCCGCCGCCGGGTGTCTCCTCCAGCCGTACCGAGCCGTCGTGCTGGGCCACCAGCGCTGCGACGATCGCAAGACCGAGGCCCGTGCCGCCCGTCTCCCGGTACCTCGAGGAGTCGGCCCGGTAGAAGCGCTCGAACACCTTGCCGGCGTCCTCCTCGGAGATACCGGGCCCGTGGTCGCGGATCTCCAGCACGGAATCGCTGTGGCCGTGCAGCACCGGCGCCACGCCGACGGCGATCTCGATCGGGGAGCCCTTGGGCGTGTAGCGGAGCGCATTGGTCATCAGGTTGGCGATCACCTGGCGGAGACGGGCCTCGTCACCCCGGGTAGGAGCGGGGCGGGGGTGACCGCCGTCGAGCCCGATCAGGGTGACCGTCCGGTCCGGGGCGGTGGCGCGGGCGTCGAACGCGGCATCATGCCCGAGAAGCATGAGGTCCACCGGTTGCACATCGAGGGGACGCTGCTCGTCGATCCTGGCCAGGGTGAGCAGGTCCTCGACGAGCTGGCCCATCCGGATGGCCTCGCTCTCGATCCGCCCCATGGCGGTGGCAATGTCCTCGTCCTTCTGCAGTGCCCCGTGGCGGTAGAGCTCGGAGTACCCGCGGATGGTCACGAGCGGGGTCCTCAGCTCATGGGAGGCATCGGAGACGAAGCGCCGCATCTTCGTCTCCGACGCCGTCCTCGCGGCGAACGCCTCCTCGATGTGGGCGAGCATGGCGTTGAGCGAGCGGGACAGCCGCCCGACCTCCGTGGTCGGGCGTTCGACGGCGACACGACGGGAGAGATCCCCGGCGGCGATGGCAGCGGCCGTGCGTTCCACACGGGCCAGTGGTGCGAACTGCCGGGTGACGGCCACGAAGGCGATCAGCGAGGCGAGCGCAATGGTGACGAGGCCCGCGGTGAACACGATCTCGGTGGCTTCCTGCACGGACTCGTTGACGGTGTTGAGCCGCGTGGCGATGGCCAGATAGCCCTCACCACTGGTGAACGGGAAGAAGCGTACCCGCCAACCCTGGCTGTCCGGGTCCGAGCCCGGGACGTTCATCCCCTCCCCACGGAGTTCGGCGATCCGATCCGGCGTCAGGTTGTCGAACCGCGGGAGGTCCGCTGCGTCCGGGGACTGGTTCTCCCGCAGGATGGATGCGTTGCTGTCGATGAGCGCCGCGTAGTAGCGGAGGATCGTGCCGTCGTTCGCCGGATCCTGCGAGTAGAAGGTCTCGGACACGGATCGTGCGCTGCCAGCCAGATCCGCGTCGATCCGGTCCACCAGCCCCTGGCGCAGGAGGGAGACCGTGGCGAGGCCCGTGATCCCCACCGTCACGATCATGAGGAGCATGATGATCGCGACCAGCTGCGAGCGGAGGGACGCAGCGTTCCAGCGCTTGACCACTGGAGCCGCGCTACCGCTTGCTGGCGGTGCGGAGCAGGTAACCCACGCCGCGCTTGGTCTGGATGAGTGCCACGGCATCCGGGTTCTTGTCGATCTTGCGGCGGAGGTAGGAGATGTAGGACTCCACGATGGACGCGTCGCCGTTGAAGTCGTACTCCCACACGTGGTCGAGGATCTGCGCCTTGGACAGTACGCGGTTGGGATTCAGCATGAGGTAGCGCAGCAGCTTGAACTCGGTGGGGGAGAGATCGATCGTCTCCCCGGCACGGCGTACCTCGTGGGCGTCGTCGTCGAGTTCGAGGTCGTCGACGCGGATCACGGCGTCGTCGTCCTCCAGGGGGTGCGTCCTTCGCAGGACGGCCCGGATCCGGGCCACCACCTCGTCGAGGCTGAAGGGCTTGGTGACGTAGTCGTCGCCGCCCACCGTGAGGCCGGTGACCTTATCATCGGTGTCGTCACGGGCGGTCAGGAAGACCACGGGGAAGTGCCGGCCTGCGGCGCGGAGCCGGCGGGTGACGGTGAAACCGTCCATGTCCGGCAGCATCACGTCCAGCACGGCGAGATCGGGATTGTGGGTCTCCGCGGCGGCGAGGGCCTCACGTCCGTTGGCGGCGGCGACGACGTCGAACCCGGCGAACCGCAGCGAGGTCGAGAGGAGCTCGCGGATGTTCGGTTCGTCGTCGACAACGAGCAGTTTCGCTTCAGGGACTGGTTTGTTCACCCCATCAGTATCCGCGCGTTGCCTGTGAGGTCTCTGGAGACTCGCTGGGACCTCACGTCCTACTCGGTAGAGGTGGAGTCCGGTATCGCGGCCGCATCGAGGATCCGGTAGGCATAGCCCTGCTCGGCGAGGAAGCGCTGGCGCTTGGCCGCGAAGTCCTGGTCCAGGGTGTCGCGCGCCACCACGGTGTAGAAGCGCGCCGCCCGTCCGTCGGACTTGGGCCGGAGCAGGCGGCCGAGGCGCTGGGCCTCCTCCTGCCGCGAGCCGAACGAGCCCGAGACCTGGACGGCCACCGACGCCTCGGGGAGATCGATGGAGAAGTTCGCCACCTTGGACACCACGAGTACCTTCACGTCGCCCTTCCGAAAGGCGTCGAACAATCGTTGCCGCTCCTTCACGGACGTGTCCCCCTTGATCACGGGCGCCTGGAGCCGCTCCGCGAGGTCGTCGAGCTGGTCGATGTACTGGCCGATCACGAGCAGCTGATCGTCGCGGTGCGCGGCCACGAGTCTCTCCACCACGCCCGACTTCGTGTCGGAGGTGGCACACAGGCGGTACTTGTCGCCGTCGTCGGCCATCGCGTACGCCACCCGCTCGTCCCGCGGCAGGTCCACCCGGACCTCCACGCAGTCCGCCGGTGCGATGTACCCCTGCGCCTCGATGTCCTTCCAGGGGGCGTCGTAACGCTTCGGGCCGATCAGCGAGAACACCTCGCCCTCGCGCCCGTCCTCGCGGACGAGCGTCGCGGTGAGCCCGAGCCTCCGCCGGGCCTGGAGGTCCGCGGTCATCTTGAAGATCGGGGCGGGGAGGAGATGCACCTCGTCGTAGATCACAAGGCCCCAGTCGTTCGCGTCGAGCAGTTCGAGATGCGGATAGAGGCCCCCGCGCTTGGTGGTGAGGACCTGGTAAGTGGCGATGGTCACCGGCCGCACCTCCTTCACCGCACCCGAGTACTCGCCGATCTCGTCCTCGGTGAGGGATGTGCGTCTGAGGAGCTCGTCCTTCCACTGCCGGGCGGACACGGTGTTGGTGACGAGGATGAGGGTGGTGGTCTTGCTCGTGGCCATGGCGGCAGCTCCGACGAGCGTCTTACCCGCACCGCACGGCAGGACGACGACGCCCGAGCCACCGGACCAGAAGTTCTCCACCGCGAGCTGCTGGTATGGTCGCAGCGACCAGCCGTCCTCCCGCAGCACGATCGGGTGCGGGGTGCCGTCCACGTAGCCCGCGAAGTCCTCCGCCGGCCATCCGAGCTTGAGCAGGAGCTGCTTGAGCTGCCCGCGCTGCGAGGAATGGACCACCACCGTTTCGCCGTCGATCCTGGGCCCCAGCAGGGGCTCGATCTTCTTGGCGTGCAGGACCTCCTCGAGCACGGGGTAGTCCGAGGTGCGCAGCACGAGTCCGTGCTGCGGGTCCTTCTCCAGGCGGAGGCGCCCGTAGCGTGACATCGTGTCCTCGATGTCGACGAGCAGGGCGTGGGGTACCGGGAAACGGGAGTACTGGAGGAGGGTGTCGAGGACCTGCTCGGCGTCCAGCCCTGCGGCTCGGGCGTTCCACAGGCCCAGCGGCGTGAGCCGGTAGCTGTGCACGTGCTCCGGGGCGCGCTCCAGCTCGGCGAACGCGGCGATCGCGTGCCGCGCCTCGGTGGCCTGCTCGTGGTCCACCTCGAGCAGGATGGTCTTGTCGCTCTGGACGATCAGCGGCCCGTCAACCATCTGCGGGGTTCCCTTCGAGGATCTCCACGTCCATGACGCGGTGTACGGACACGACTCTCTCGACCTGCTTCTCCGGATCGAACACCCGCAGGCGCCCGCCGGACACGGAGAGTGGAACAAGGACCTGGCGCACGTGATTCCCCTCGCTGTCCGCGGTGCCGAGGCGGATCCGACTGCGTGAGCGGATGGCGGACCTCAGCGTCTCCAACCCCAGGAGGGTCTCGCCGTCGGACATCGACGCTCCGTCCGGTGCACCGGCGCGATCGGATCGCAGGGTGACCAGCTGGGCCTCGATCTCCTCCTCGGCGACCGACCACGGATTGAGCCGCGACCGGAACGGGTCCCGGGGAGTACCCGGGGCGGTGACCGTCGACGGCGGGCCGGCGCCGACGGTCTGCGCGACCGGGGCGACCGCGTCCGACGCCGCCGCGAAGCCGAGATCGCGCAGCAGCGCAGACAGCTCCTGGGGTGAGGCCGGAGAGATGACGACCGTCGGTGCCACCTGGAGGAGTCCGAGCACGGCGGCGCGCGGATCCGCGAGGACCGCACCGATGACGGCGTCGTCCTCGGTGCGCAGATAGCTTCCGGCGCGTCCCACGCGCACGATCCCGTGGCGGGCGGCCGTGTCCTCGATCAGATAGGCGAGAGCCTGCGGGATCTCCGTGGCCGAATGGGTCCGCAGGAAGGCGACGATCGACGCTGCATCCTCCCCGGCATCGAGGGCGGTACGGAGGGAATCGGCGGAGAACCTGAACGTGGTGGCCGGTCCCTGACCCTCGGGCGTCGCCAGGCGTGCCATGCCGCGCGCCACTCCCGGTCGGAGGTAGCCGGGGGCCACGGCGGTCAGGTCCGCCTGCAGCACCACCTGGGACACCGCGTCCGGCAGCGCCTCGCGGACGCCCCGTGCAGCGTCCTCGAGGCGCCCCTCGGCGATCGACCGGCCCGCCTCCGTGAGGGCGCCACCGCCGGTCAGCCCGAGCGCCGCAGCCTCGTTCGACATGCCCGGGAGCAGACGGGAGAATCGTCGGTGCAGGCGCGGCTGGTGCCACGTGGCGAGCGCCACCGCGGCGTGCTCGGTGAGCACGGGAACCGTCGTCGGACCGTCCTGCGCGCCGGACGATGCCCGGGACGGCTCGGCGCCGTCGGCGACCTCGACGGCGATGGACAGCAGGCGCCGTCGCACCAGCGGCGCGTCGGGCCGGGAGGCCTCGGCGGCCAGGGCGTTGACCGCGGTGCCGTCCGGCAACCTGGAACCGACCAGGGCCGGCGCGCGGTCCAGGGCCAGCCACCCCTCGACGAGGAGGAGCCACTGGGACTCCCGCTCCAGGCTCTCCCAGGCGTCCAGCCCGGGAACCTTCCAGCGGGAATCATCGGGATCCAGGGACAGCAGCCACGCGGCTGCGGCGAGTTCCAGCAACCAGGCGGCCTCACCGTCGGCGCAGCCCAGCGCCTCACGGACACGCTTCAACTCCCGCACCCCGACACCACCGGAACGCAGTGTCGCCACCGGTGTCGCCGCAGCCAGGCGGAGGAGGGCGCTGACGAGCCGGAGGGTCTCCGCGATGGCCCCGAAGGCCGCGTTGTCCCGGAGGGAGACCCGGGTGCTCCGCTCGGCGACGGCGGGAGGGGAGATCTCCAGGGAGTCGAACACGGCACCACCGCGCAGAGCCTGCCCGACGCCGCGCGGCAGTTCCACGTGCAGGGCGTCGAGGGGCGCCAGCAGGCAACGGTCCAGCAGCCAGCGGACGGCGGGGGAGGCCGCCGACTCACCGCGCACGCCTGTTGCCGTCGTGCCGACGGGCGTCTCCCTCAATCGGGACAGCAGGGCGACGGCCTCCTCCGGCGCTTCCGCCAGTAGGCGGCGCCAGGCTTCCGGATCCGCAGTCGTACCATCCAGCACACACGCCGCCGATGCGGACGTGGCTGTGGATGTGCCCTCGGCACGGGAACCGGGGTCGGTCAGTTCCAGGGCCTGGACGAGTGCGTGCCCGAAGCCCGGGACGGTCCGGGCGAGCGTGCGGAACGGGCGGCCGAGCCCCGCCGGGTAGGGGCCGAGTGCCTCCGCAAGCGCCCCGACCGGGAGCATTGCCCCCGACCCCGTGAGCACCACGAGGGCGCGCTGCACGAGCTCGGCAAGCAGTTCGTCCAGTGCCTCCGCCCGTGCAGTGGTGAAAGCGCCGGCGAGGCGTTCCCGCGACACGGGGTCGGCGTGATCCTCGTCCAGGACCACCAGTGCCTCCAGGACCTGCAGCTGGGGCCTGGACAGGTTGTCGAGTGCACGCTGCACGCTCACCCGGGTGGAGGCACGCGCGGAGAGCGCGGCGAAATCCGGCACCGGGGGAAGGATGAGATCGGGCCGCACCGACAGGAGCCGGCGCAGTTCGTCATCACTCCGTCGTGCCAGCTGCTCGGCCAGTGCTCGGATTGCGGACATCACGTCAAGATTACCCAGCGGCACCGACACCCGGACCGGACGCTGCGGGAGGGCCCGGAGGGTACGGAACGGGCCGGTACGCCGAGGATCAGGAGCGCCGCCGCGTGCGGACGGACCAGAGCACCAGCGACATCATGAGCAGGAAGGCGATCGGGAGACACAGGTAGGTGGCGAGCACGAAGCCCGGCCAGACCGTCCCCTGGAGGAACGCGGTGGTGAGGATCGCGGCGAGGGACAGCAGCCCGATACCAGCGAAGACGACAGCGAGCACCATGACCATGAGCCGCGCCCTCGACGAGGGCTCCGCGCGGCCGGACGGTGCGGAGTGTCCCGCGGAGTGGTCGGCGGAAGGGCGGGATGCCGGTTCGTCAGGGATCATAGCCCTCTCAGGGTACAAGAACCACGGCAGGGAGACCGTCGCCGAGGTTATACCCTAGAAGACACAGACTTTCCCGGGGCAGTGCGCACGGCACCAGAGGGTACCGCGACACCCGGGACCACGACCGTCGGCGCTCGCGGCCCGGTACAGCTAAGAAGAGGTAATCAACGTGCCCATCGGCAAGGTCAAATGGTTCGACACGGACAAGGGTTTCGGTTTCGTGGCCACCGACGACGGCAAGGAAGTGTTCCTGCACGCCTCCGCGCTCCCCGCCGGCGTCACCGAGGTGAAGGTGGGGACCAAGCTCGAGTTCGGGGTGGCCGACGGTCGCCGTGGCCTGCAGGCACTCTCCGCGCGCATCCTCGAACAGGCCCCGTCGGTGGCGAAGGCCACCCGCAAGAGCGCCGACGACATGGCCGTGATCACCGAGGACCTCATCAAGCTCCTGGACGCCGTGTCCAACGGTCTCAGGAAGGGACGCTACCCCGACAAGTCCCACGCCTCGAAGGTCGCCGCCGTGCTCCGGGCCGTTGCCGACGACCTCGACGCGTAGGCTTTTCGCATGATCTCCTCCACCCCGGACACCGATGGCGCGGCTCCGTCCTCCGACGATGCGGTGCTCGCGGAAGCGCCACGGAAGCCGCGTGCTTCCCGAAGGATTCCCAAGACCGACTCGGTTCTCGAAGCAGCTTCCGAACGTGCCCGCCTCGGGGTGCTCGATGTGGCTCCCGAGGCGCAGGTGGGACGTCACGTCTCTGCCGTGATCGAGGGGGAGCGTCTCGTCACCCACCGTTTCGAGGCCTTCGTCCCCGGGTACGGAGGTTGGCAGTGGTACGCCACGGTGGCGCGCGTGGCACGCAGCAAGGACGTGACGGTGTGCGAGGTGGGCCTGTTGCCTTCGGCGGACTCCCTCCTCGCGCCCGAGTGGTTGCCGTGGTCCGAGCGGGTGAGGCCCGAGGACTCGCAGCCCGACGAGCAGCCCACCGGGCAGGAGGGCGTACCGGCCACCACGGCCGGTCCCCTCGAGACCTCGGACGGGGCCGAGGGTGCACCCGTGGTGACCGACGGCGAATCGCCGGCCGACGCCGAGGTGCCGGTACCCGCCGGGTCCGGCGACGCAACCGACGCGGGAGCCGACGAGGTCGCGGAACAGTCCGACTCCGAGTGACGTCCGGGCCGGACGGAGGGGGAGGGGCGTGAGCACCTTCCGGTCCCTCGGTATCCACAACTACCGGCTCTGGTTCGTCGGGGCGCTGATCTCCAACATCGGCACCTGGATGCAGCGCACCGCCCAGGACTGGCTGGTCTACGACATCCTGACCGAGCAGAACGCCTCGGCGCTCGGGATCGTCATGGCCCTCCAGCTCGGGCCGCAACTCGTGATCGCTCCCTGGGCGGGCCTGGTGGCGGACTCCGTCGATCGGCGCAAGCTCCTCGCGTGCACGCAGGTGGCCATGGCCCTCCTGGGGATCGGCCTCGGCCTGATGGTGCTCCTCGACGTCGCCGTCCTCTGGCACGTCTATGCCTTCGCGCTGGCCCTCGGCGTCGTCTCCGCCTTCGATGCGCCCGCGCGTCAGGCCTTCGTGTCCGAGCTTGTGCGCGACGACTACCTCCCGAACGCCGTGGCGCTGAACAGTGCATCCTTCAACGGTGCGCGCATGATCGGGCCGGCGGTCGCGGGCCTACTGACGGCCGGCGTCGGCCCCGGCTGGGTGTTCCTCATCAACGCCCTCACGTTCGGGGCGATGGTCTACGTCCTGATCGCGATGCGGAGCTCCGAACTCAATCCACAGCCGCGATCAGCCCCGGGCAAGGGCCGGATCCGGGCCGGATTCAGCTATGTCCGGCAGCGTCCCGACCTCATGGTGGTGATGCTCGCGATCTTCATCGTGGGGACCTTCGGCCTGAACTTCGCCGTCTACATCGCAGCGATGGCACGCACGGAGTTCGGGCAGGACGCCGGTGTCTTCGGCGTGCTCTCCTCCGTCATGGCCGTGGGCTCGGTGGCGGGCGCGCTCCTCTCGGCCAGGCGCGACCGCCCACGCCTGCGCTTCGTCTTCGGCGCATCGGCGGCCTTCGGGGTCGCCTGCATCGCGGCGGCGCTGGCTCCCAACGTGTGGCTCTTCGGTCTGGCCCTCGTGCCGGTGGGCCTGTTCGCGCTGACTCTGATGACCAGCGCCAACGCCTACGTGCAGACCACCACCACGCCGGTGATGCGCGGCCGTGTCATGGCGCTCTACTTCGCGATCTTCCTCGGCGGTACCCCGTTGGGTGCGCCGGTGGTGGGCTGGGTCTCCGACATGTTCGGCCCCCGGTGGAGCCTCGGGGTGGCGTCAGCGGCCGGCCTCCTCGCTGCCGCCGTCGGTATCTTCTGGGCCTGGCGCTTCCACGAGGTCCGCCTGCGCTACGACCGCTCCGCTCCTCGGCGTCTCCGTCTCACCCACGAGGGCGACGACCAGGAACCCGGGAGCGGGGACCAGGGGTCCTAGAGCAGGGTCTCGATGACGTGGTCGATGCAGGTGATCAGCGCCGAGACGTCGTCGGGCTCGATGGCCACGAAGGTGGCGACCCGCAGCTGGTTGCGGCCCAGTTTGCGGTACGGTTCCACGTCCACGATCCCGTTGGCACGCAGGATGGCCGCGATTCGCGCAGCGTCCACGCCGTCGACGAAATCGATGGTCACGATCACGTTGGAGCGGTGCTCCGGGCGGGTCACGTAGGGGCTGGCCACCGCTGAGCTCTCGGCCCACGCGTAGAGCCTGCCGGCCGAATCGGCGGTGCGGGCGGCGGCGAACGGGAGGCCGCCCTGCGCGTTGAGCCACTGCACCTGCGCATCGAGCGTCACCAGTGTGGAGAGGGACGGCGTGTTGTAGGTCTGGTTGAGCCGTGAGTTGTCGATCGCGGTCTGCAGGTCGAGGAAGTCCGGTATCCACCTGTCCCCGGTGCTGATCCGGGCGGCACGTTCCAGCGCGGCGGGGGAGAAGAGGCCCAGCCACAGACCACCGTCGGACGCGAAGTTCTTCTGCGGCGCGAAGTAGTACACGTCGGACTGGGCGACATCGACGTCCAGTCCGCCTGCGGCGGAGGTCGCGTCGACGAGGACCAGCGCGCCGTCGTCGACACCCGGAACCCGCCGCACCGGGGCGGCGACACCCGTGGAGGTCTCGTTCTGCGGCCAGGCGTAGGTGTCGACGCCCGCTTCCGCCACCGGATCGGGTCGGCTGCCGGGTTCGGAGGTGATGATGCTCGAGGCATCGAGGAAGGGAGCCTTGGTGGTCGCGGCGGCGAACTTGGAGCCGAACTCGCCGAAGGAGAGGTGCTGCGCCTTCGCGTCGACGAGACCGAAGCTCGCCACGTCCCAGAACGCGGTGGAACCACCGACGCCGAGCACCACCTCGTAGTCGTCGGGGGCGCCGAAGAAGGTGCTGAG
>JASLBS010000239.1 GCA_030146405.1 Arthrobacter sp. | reverse complement strand
CGGAGTCAGACTGTGGTGTTGGTGGGCGCTGTGGTGGGCAGAAGTTCGCTGATGAGTTGCCGGATGCGGCCTTTGATCTCGTCGCGGATCGGGCGGACGGACTCGACGCCCATACCGGCGGGGTCCTCGAGGACCCAGTCCTCGTATCGCTTACCAGGGAAGTACGGGCACTCGTCCCCGCAGCCCATGGTCACGACGACGTCTGAGGCCTTGACGGCTTCGGTGGTGAGGATCTTCGGGGTTTCGGCGGTGATGTCGATGCCCTCCTCCTTCATGGCTTCGACCGCAGCAGGGGTGACCTGGTCGGCGGGCTGGGAACCGGCCGACAGGACCTCGATACGCCCCATGGACAGGTGGTTCAGGTACGCGGCGGCCATCTGGGAACGACCGGCGTTGTGGACACACACGAACAGGACCGATGCCTTCTTCTGATCGGTGGTTGCTACAGCTGCAAGCTCGGTGGTCATGGTGATCCTTCGGTCTCCGCTCTCTCCCGGTGATCCGGACAGGCCTCGTGAATAGTGGATAGGAGTCGAACCGCTCTCAGGTAGTCACCTATGCAGGCACCTTGCAAAACATTGACCGACTTCGATAGTGAGTATGCCGAGTTATATCGACGGTTATCAATGCAAAGGTATGCTGGGCGCATGACGACGATTTCCGAGCCCCGAACCACGGCTGCAACCACGGACCTCGCGACCACTGAGATGGTTGATGAGGATCGGTGCTGCATGCCGTCCGGGGCGCCGGCGATGAGCGCGGAGCGGGCTGAGGCGTTGTCCAAGCAGTTCAAGGCGATCGCCGATCCGAACCGGTTGCGGCTGGTCTCGCTGATCTCCTCCAGCGCCGAGAACGAGGCGTGCGTGTGTGATCTCACCGAACCCCAGAAGTGAGTACCCCTGTGAGTTTCAAGGCCGACAAGCCCTCTGTCCTGTTCGTGTGCGTGAAGAACAGTGGCAAGTCCCAGATGGCTGCCGGCCTCATGGACAAAGTCGCCGGAGACACCGTGACCACCGCCTCCGCCGGGTCCAAGTCCGGGTCCGCGGTCAACGACCTCTCAGCTCAGGTTTTGGCCGAGGTGGGGGTCGATATCAGCCAGAACGTCCCCTACCAGATCACCCGTGAGGACCAGGAGAAGGCGGACCTCGTGGTCATCCTCGGCCCCGAAGCGCAGGTCGACGAGGTTGAAGGCACCCTGTACGAACGGTGGGAGACGAACGAGCCCAGCGACCGCGGCATCGACGGGATCGAGCGCATGCGCCTGGTCCGCGATGACATCCTCGACCGCGTCACCGCCCTCCACGCAACCCTCACCACCCGCTAACCCCAGCCCCACCTCTTCCCGCCCCGGATGGAAACGGTCATCACTGACTGCCTGTTCGCCCGGTGTTCGTTCACGAGCTCGCCACGACCTCGCTCGGCACTGACCGGTGAGTTCGTTCGTCCGTGCGTTTGTTCTGCCCCTCCTGTTAGGAGCCCTGCTGCTATGACTGCCATGACCGTGGTCGCTGTTCTGATCTTCCTCGCCACCCTGACACTGGTCATCTGGCAACCCAAAGGCCTCGGCATCGGCTGGTCCGCCCTCGGCGGCGCCGCCCTGGCCCTGATCACCACGGTGGTGAGCCTGTCGGACATTCCGGTCGTGTGGGACATCGTCTGGAACGCGACCTTCGCGTTCGTCGCGATCGTGATCATCTCCCTCATCCTCGACGAATCAGGGTTCTTCAGATGGGCCGCCCTGCACGTCGCCCGCTGGGGCAGAGGCAACGGGCGACTGCTGTTCACGCTCATCGTCCTGCTCGGGGCGGCCATCGCCGCGGTCTTCGCCAACGACGGGGCTGCACTGATCCTCACCCCGATCGTCGTCCAGATGCTCCTGGCCCTGAAGTTCCCGGCGAAGGCCTCCCTCGGGTTCGTCATCGCCTGCGGGTTCATCGCCGACGCCGGCAGCCTTCCACTCGTGGTGTCCAACCTGGTGAACATCGTCGTCGCCGACTACTTTGACATCGGCTTCGCCCGCTACGCCATCGTCATGGTCCCCGTCGGCATCGTCTCCGTCGCGGCTAGCCTCGGCGTGCTCCTGCTGTTCTTCCGCAAGGTCATCCCGCGCCACTACGACATGTCCGTCCTTGAGACACCCAAGTCAGCTATCGCCGACCCGCTGACCTTCAAGACCGGGTGGGTTATTCTCGGCGTCCTACTTATCGGCTACTTCGCCGCCGAACCACTCAACATCCCACTGTCCGCCGTGGCCGGCCTCGGCGCCGTGGTCCTCATGCTGGTGGCATCCCGCAAACCTGCCTTCCTCTTCCCCCGTGCTACAGCCTCAGTGATAGTCCCGGCTACAGCCTCGGAAGCGCAGGCGGCGGCGTCCAAAGCTGATGCTGCCGGTCGGGCAGTCGACCTCGACTACGAGACAGTCGGTGCAGCCCACCGCTCGACCGGTGGCACCGCGAACAGCGCCCGCCTCATGTTCGAGATCAACGCCTCCGACGCGATCGACGCCGCACCCTCCTCCCCAGTCGGTGGCAGTGCCCTTGTGATCAAGAACGGGCGGATCTCGGTGCCGCGGATCCTGCGGGAAGCGCCCTGGCAGATCGTCCTGTTCTCCATCGGCATGTACCTCGTCGTGTACGGGCTGCGGAACCAGGGCCTCACCGACAAACTCGCCGGCGTGTTCTCGGCCATCAGCAACAACGGTGTCCTGATTACCGCGCTCGGCGTCGGCGTCATCGTCGCGGTCCTCGCGTCTCTGATGAACAACATGCCCACCGTACTCATCGCCTCCCTCGCCATCGGATCCGCAGGAGCCACCGGCCTCACCCAGGAGGCGATGATCTACGCCAACGTGATCGGGTCCGATCTCGGCCCGAAGATCACACCCATCGGCAGCCTCGCCACCCTGCTCTGGCTCCACGTCCTGGACCGCAAGGGCATTCACATCGGCTGGGGCCAGTACTTCCGCGTCGGCATCGTGCTGACCATCCCCGTTCTGATCATCACCCTTCTCGCCCTCGCGGGATGGCTCACCATCATCGGGGTCTAAACACCTTCACGCCTTTAGAAACTCGAGGACGTTGAGTGGCAGCTTGCGCAGGGCGACCTCCGTGATCTTGATTGTTGGCGCTCCACGGATCTCCTTGTACTCGGCGTTCGCCCCGGGGTGCGCCCGGCTTACCTACCAATGGGGCAAGAGCGCCCACCGGTGTTGGCAGACCTGCCTGCGCACGCGCGACTGAATCTGGCATTCTGACCGCCCGTTGGGGGATCCCCTCCTTGAACGAGAGATTCCTCAGCGGGACGGGGTCGGGATTGTAGTTACTGGGGTGGGTGGTGTTCGGTGGCGGGTTTCGGCTCGTAGTCCGAGGTAGGTGCCG
>JASLBS010000210.1 GCA_030146405.1 Arthrobacter sp. | reverse complement strand
TGGTGCACTGCAGCCACCGGGCCGTAGATGGAGAACTCGACGGGGCCCACGAGGTCCGCAGGAGTGGTCTCGAGGACCGGCCGCATGAAGTCCTTCTGTGGCAGCGGGCTGTACTGCAGCACCTCGATCGGGCCGAGCGTCTCGGTTGCCGCTTCGAGCGCCGCTGCAATGGACTCGGGGTTGCGGACGTCCGCGGTGAAGCCGCGCGCATGGACGCCGGCCTTGCCGAGGTCGTCGGCGAGGGCATCGAGTTTGCCCTGGTTGCGTGAGATGAGGGCTACGGAGAATCCTTCGGCTCCGAAGCGTCGTGCCACTGCGGCGCCGAGGCCGCGCCCTGCTCCGATGATCGCGATAGTAGTCATAGGGGGTCCAAGGCCGTGGACGCCCTAATAATTCCGGAACGGCTGATTCAGGGGGCTGTTCCGGCCACCGGGAGCGTGCCGAGGATGGTGCGCTGGATGACGACGGCGGCGGCACCGCGCGCCCACTGGGCGAAGTCCGTGGGCCGGCGGTCCAGGCGGATCGGAGCTGCGTCGGGATCCCGGTGGAAGGTGATCGACTCGCGGAGGGAATCGGCTGCAACGTCGGCGAGTTCCATGCCCTCGCCGGACAGGACCACGAGGTCCACCATGGTGAGGTTGGCGACGGCGGCCACGAGCAGCCCGAGGGCCGCCCCTGCAGCCCGGACGATGTCCCCGGCCACGGGATGGTCGTTCCGCGCGAGTTCCAGGATGTCCTCGTAGGGGAGTCGGTCTCCTGTGGCGGCGGCGAACTGTGCGCAGATCGCAGGGATGGTGAGCATGCCCGACGAGCAACCGCGGTGACCCTCCTGGCAGCGCGGGCCGGACGGATCGAGCGGGTAGTGGCCCACGAGTCCCAGGCCGGCATCCGGAGGCGCTATCACGGTGTCGTGGAGGACGAGCCCGTACCCCACGCCCGCGCCGATGGTGAGCACGGCGAAGTTCTGTTCGCCCCGCCCCGTACCGAACCACTGTTCGGCGATGGTGAGGGCTACGACGTCGTTCTCGACCACCACGGGGAGTCCCGTCCGCTCGTGCAGGAGGATTGCGAGCGGGGTGTCGCGCCATCCGAGGAAGGGTGCACGGAGCACGTGGCCGTCCGAGCCGATCCTTCCACCGATACTGACGCCGATGCCGCTGAAGGAACGGAGCGGACCCAGTTCCGCGATCGACGCGAGCACGGTGTCCACGACCCCCTGCACGTCATGCGTGGGAAGTGGGTGTTCGCTCGTGCCCAGGACGTCGGCCTTGAGGTTCGTGGCCACCGCCGCGGCACTGTCCCCACTGAGTTTGATCCCGACGAATCGGTGGGCATCCGGGTTGATCTCGAGGGGGCGGACGGGCCGGCCCACGCTGGCAGCAGGAGGTTCGTCCGATTCCCGGAGGACACCGGCGTCGAGGAGGGGTTTGCTGAGCCGGGTGAGGCTCGCGACCGACAGACCGAGCCGTGCTGCGAGATCCCCGCGCGAGATGGGGCCGCGCACGAGCACTTCCCGGGCGAGCGCACGTACACGGCTGTGCGGTGCGAGCGAGGTGACCGCTTCCATGGAAAGGACTCCCTTCACACGACGACTCGTTGACACGCCTCTTATTTCTATCGTAAAAATAATAGTGGGTACAGCACCGATCTCCCCAGTTCCACCAGAGAGGAACCACACCCCGTGACGTCCACCGTCAACCCGAACTCCGAGTCCGCCGTCGAGGGCTACCCCGAACTTCCGGCCGACGCCATCGCCCGGCGCATGCAGGATCCGAACTGGTGGCGCCAGTCCGCTGTCTACCAGATCTACCCGCGCAGCTTCGCCGATTCCAACGGTGACGGTATCGGTGACCTGAAGGGCATCACGTCCCGGATCCCGTACCTGGTCTCTCTGGGTGTGGACGCGGTCTGGCTGAGCCCGTTCTACCCCTCGGCACTTGCCGACGGCGGGTACGACGTCGACGACTACCGGAACGTGGACCCGAAACTCGGCACCCTCGAGGACTTCGACGAGATGATCGACGCGCTCCACGCCGTGGGGATCAAGCTCATCGCGGACATCGTTCCCAACCACACCTCGGACCGGCATGTCTGGTTCCGGGAGGCGCTCGCGGCACCGAAAGGTTCCGCCGCGCGGGACCGTTACATCTTCCGCGACGGCAAGGGCCCGGATGGTGCCGAGCCGCCCTCGGACTGGGAATCGGTGTTCGGCGGCTCGACCTGGGAACGCACCGCGGACGGTCAGTGGTACATGCACCTGTTCGCGAAGGAGCAGCCGGACCTGAACTGGGACAACCCCGAGGTCCGCGAGGACTTCCTGGACACCCTGCGCTTCTGGTCGGACCGCGGCGTGGACGGCTTCCGCGTGGACGTGGCCCACGCCCTCACCAAGGACATGACGGAACCCTTACCGTCGCTGGCCGAGCTCGGTGCACAGGACGAGAACAACGACGGCCTGCACCCGTTCTGGGACCGCGACGAGGTCCACGAGATCTTCGCCGGCTGGCGGGCGGTGTTCGACGAGTACGACCCGCCGCGCTCCGCGGTGGCCGAGGCCTGGGTCCACGCGGATCGGCGCGGCCGGTACGCGAGCCCCGGAGGACTCGGCC
Source organism: Arthrobacter sp. (assembly GCA_030146405.1). GTDB lineage: Bacteria > Actinomycetota > Actinomycetes > Actinomycetales > Micrococcaceae > Arthrobacter_D. Next base: position 760 of record JASLBS010000210.1, on the reverse strand, counting down.
AGGCGTTCAACTTCGACCTGCTGCAGGCCGCGTGGAACCCCCGCCAGTTCCGCGACATCATCACCAAGAACCTCACCGAGGCCAAGGCCTCGGGGGCTTCCTCCACCTGGGTGTTCTCGAACCACGACGTCATCCGGCACGCCACCCGCTACGGGTTGCCCCTCGAGAACGATCGTGACGGGCGTGGATGGCTGCTGGCCGGGGGCGACGAGACCGTCCTCGACCGCCCTCTCGGCGAACGCAGGGCACGGGCCGTGACGCAGCTGATGCTGGCCCTGCCCGGTTCGGCCTACGTGTACCAGGGGGAGGAACTCGGCCTCCACGAGGTGGCCGACGTCGCCGAGGCGGATCGGCAGGACCCGACGTTCTTCCGCAGCCCCGGGGTGGACGTGGGCCGTGACGGCTGCCGGGTCCCGATCCCGTGGACCGCGGACGGGGAGTCCTTCGGTTTCGGGTTCGGCGGGGCGCACCTGCCGCAGCCCGCATGGTTCGCGGACTATGCCGTGGAAGTGCAGGAGCCCGATGCCGACTCCGCCCTCAGCTTCTACCGCCGCGCGCTGGCGCTGCGGCGACAGCTGCGGGGCGAGGAGGACTTCGCCTGGGTGGGCGGATCGCCCGTGGACGTCCTGCACTTCACGCGTCCCGGTGGCTGGCACAGCATCACCAACTTCGGAGCCGGACCCGTCGACCTGCCCGCGGGGGAGGTACTGCTGAGCAGCGCACCACTCGTGGACGGGAAACTCCCCGCGAACACCACGGC
>JASLBS010000186.1 GCA_030146405.1 Arthrobacter sp. | reverse complement strand
TCGATCCACGCATCGCGGTCCACCAGACCGGACTCACGGGTGTCGACTCCCTCACGGAAGACCGTGAAGTTGTCGCCGCCCTGTGCCAGGAAGCTGAACGTGCCGATCCGGTAGTCCCTCGCCGGATCGAGCGGTGCGCCGTCGATCAGTACCGAGGTGATCCGCGATCCGCGCTCGAGCGCGGGGTCGTAGGTCACGCTCACGTTGTCCGAGAGGCCGAGGGCCAGGAAGGAGCGTGAGCTGCCTTCCGGCTGCCACTGCTGCTCGAGTACCGCCTTGAACTGCGCACCGGTCAGCGTAGTGGTCCACAGATCGTTGACGAAAGGCAGTACCGCATTCGCCTCGGCGAAGGTCAAGACGCCGTCAGGAGCGAAGTACAGCTCGTTACGCAGCCCACCGGGGTTGACGACGCCGATCTCGGCACCGCCGCGCTCGGCCGGAGCGAGGCTCGCCCGAAGTGAATCCGCCACGAGGTTTCCCAGGGTGGACTCGGAGGTGCGGTCATCACGCGTGGTGCCGGTGAAGGCAGTGGTGATGTCCGCGGTGACGGAGCCGACCGGCTGGCTGCCGATGACGGCTGCCTCGGCGAGTGCGGCGTCCACGATCGTCTTGACCTCAGCTACGCGGGGGAATGCCGCCACGAGGGCGGCGTCCTCCTCGGTGCTGCGGGCAACGTTGCGAGCCGTGTAGGACTCGACATCGCCCGTGGCGCGGTCAACGGTCAGGGTGATCTGACCGATGAAATCGCCGTAGGAACCTGTCTGCAGCACGGGACGGGTCTCACCGGGAGCGCCGGGGACGGGGGCGTCCCAGGCGTACTCCTTGTGGGTGTGACCGGTGAAGATGGCGTCGACCAGCGGGCTGGTCTTGGTCACGATGTCGGCGAACACGCCGCCGGCAGCGATTTCCTCGTCGATCGTCGCGCCGTCCGCAGCGCCGTCGCCGGCGCCGTCGTGGAACTCGGCGACGATGATGTCCGCCAGCTCCTGCTGCTCGATCTCCGCTGCCACCCGGTTGACGGCCTCGACGGGGTCGCCGAAGTCGATCGTGTCGATGCCGCCGGGGCTGACCAGGGTGTCGGTCTGCTCGGTGACCACGCCGATCACGGCGATGTCGATGCCGTCCACGGTGATGATCGAGTATTCCTCGAGAGCGGGCTCGGTGGTGCCCTTCCTGTAGACGTTGGCGCCGAGGTAGGGGAAGTCCGCCGCCTCGGTCACGCGACCGGTCAGGTCCTCGAGGCCCTTGTCGAACTCGTGGTTGCCCACGGCCGAGGCATCGAGTTCCAGGGCGTTGAGCACGTCGAGGGTGGGCTGGTCGTCCTGCAGTGCCGAGGCGAACAGCGAAGCCCCGATGTTGTCGCCGGCGGACAAGAACGCGGTCCTGTCCTCTCCCGCTTCCGCGCGAAGCCGCTCGATGGTGCCGGCGAACCGGACCGTGTTGGCGTCGATACGACCGTGGAAGTCGTTGATGTTCAGCAGGTTGATGTCCGTGGTCGGCTCAGCCGGCTCGGTCGGTCCTGCTGAACCGAGGTCCAGACCCACGATCAGGGGATCGTGGTCGCTGGCGCGGTAGGGGTCGGGTGAGTAGTAGTCGGTGACGTTGTTGTTGTACCGGCTGTACTCGAGTGCGATCGACTCGGCCGAGTTGATGTTCCAGGTGTCCACGCCGGTGACCGTGGCGTCCGCTGCCGGGGATGCCAGGATGTGGTCGAGGGAACCGCTCAGGCCGGAGAAGACGTAGGACGAGTTCTCGTCCTTCGACCCCTGGTTGACGTAGCCCGCCTCGTAGAAGACGTGCATGGGGTCTTCCTGGGTGTACGAGTTGAAGTCTCCGGTCAGGAAGACCTTGTCCGTTCCCACGGTCTCCTTCACCGAGTCGGCGAAGGCGACGAGCGCTTGCGCCTGGGTGACGCGTGCGGCGTTCCAGGCGCTCTGGCCGTCGCCCTGGTCGGCGTTGGGGCCCGAGCTCGGACCCGATCCCTTGGACTTGAAGTGGTTGACGATCGTGAGGAACGTCTGGTCGTCGGACCCGCCCACGGGCTTGAAGGCCTGGGCGAGCGGCTTGCGGGCGTTGGAGAAGGCCACGTTGTCATCGAGGATGACGGACTCCCCGACGGGCTCCGCGACGGCCTTCTTGTAGATGACGGCCGTGCGGATGACGTCCTCGTTCGCGGGGAGTGCCGCGGGTGAGCGGACGTAGTCCCAGGTGCCGGGGGCACTCTCGTTGAGGGCCTCGGTCAGGGTGGCGAGGGCGTAGTCACGGTCCAGGCCGAAGGCCGCGGAGTTCTCGATCTCCATGAGGGTCACGACGTCGGCGTCGAGGGTGTTGATCGCCGCGACGATCTTCGCCTCCTGGCGCTCCAGGCTTTCCTTGGTGGCGGCACCACGGGCGTCACAACCGCGGTTGACGGTGATCGGGTTACCGGCGCGGTCGTTGTAGTAGGTGCAGCCCGGAACGTCCTCGCCGGTGGTGGCGAAGTAGTTGAGGACGTTGAACGCGGCGAGCGTCAGGTCGCCGCCCACCGGGCGGGGAGCCGCGGGACGCTCGCCCGTGAACTGCACGGGCTGAACGCCGTCCGGGGCGGCTCCGTCCAGCTCCTCGAGCGGTTGGAACTTCCAGGCGCTGTTGCGGTAGTCCAGCACCACGGGGGAGGTGAACGTCGCGGTGTAACCGACACGGACGGGCTGCGACGGTGTGAGGTACGGCAGCACGCGGCCCTGGTTGGCGGCGGTGAAGAAGTTGGTCGACGCGCCGTCGTCGAGGCGGACGCCACGCGCTGCGTTGTCGTCCACCACGGCCTGGTACTCGGGTGTGCCGGGGCGGGCAACGTCGGTGGGCTGGAGGAGCCGCTCGGAGCCGAGGGCGAGGGTGACCTCGCCGTACTGGTTCAGCGTGTAGTTGTCCGCCACGGTGAATTCCTCGGCGGGCTGGAACAGCATGCCCTCGACCGCTTCGCGTGCTGCGTCCGTGGCCGGCAGGGTCATGGTCGATGCCTTGACCTCTTCAGCGGGCTCGGTGAGCTTGGACAGGCCGTCGGCCGGGACGGTGATCTGCGTCAGGTCGAAGAACTCACCGGCGGTACCGGTGACCTCCACGTAGTCCCCCTGCGTGACCGAGGCCACGGTGTCGGGGGAGTAGACGAAGATCGCGTCCGAGGCCGTCTGGCCCTCGGTGGCCGTGGTTCCGGCGGTCTGGATGTAGTACCCGTTGAAACCGCCGGTGGGGTAGGCCGCGGTGACCTTGCCACGCGTGGTGACGGTCTGGCCGGAGAATGGTGTGGCGCTGCCCTCACCCTGGATCTCGCGGATGGGGATGACGTCACCGGGAACGGTGGGTTCCACCGGTTCGGGTTCGGGCACGGGTTCCGGCTCGAACTGGCCGCCGGTGGAGTTGGTGGGGGTGGGATCCTGCAGCGTGAAGTCCGCCGCATTGTTGTCGGTGTCCGCGAATCCCGTGCGGTTCAGGGACTGCGTGCTGCCGCCACCGGGAGTTTGCGCGGCGGCGCCCTCGAAGGCATTGGCGGTGCCGTAGCCGAGAGCGTCCACGACGCCGGGAACGGCGGTGGTGTTCCCGGCGGGGAGAGCTCCGACGGTGGTGCTCTGGTTCGCGAGGATGATCACCCCGCCGTTGGCGCCGGGGTTGAAGCCGGTGGTGATGTCCGGGGTGGGAAGCGCGGCACCGTTGGCGCCGTTGGTCCCGCCCTGCACGAGGAAGTGCCCCTCGGCAGGGATGGTCCCGCTCAGTGCGAACGCGGAAGGGGCGGAGGTCGATGCGGGGGCCCGGTACTGCAGGGACCAGCCACTGAGATCGACCGGCTCAGCCGTCGGGTTGTACAGCTCGACGAACTTGTTGCTCAGCGGCGTCCCGGCGGAGCCACCCGTGAGATAGGCCTCGTTGATGATGATTCCGTCTCCTGAGACGGATGACGTCGCAGGTGGTGTCTCCACCGCGACGGCAGGCAGTGCGATCATCGGTGAAGCCAGCAGCCCCATCGACAGCGCCGCACCGAGCGCGCCCTTCCATGTCCATTTACCCATGCGTGTGTTTTCTCCTTGAGGTTGGCCGCTGGGGACGGCCGCGAGTGAAGCTCGCCGACCCTCCGATGTGGTGGTGTGTCGGCAGATGCACCTTATGTGACGCAGGTGACAAAGTACTTCCCAGGAGAAGCCAAGCAGAGAATCGTGAACAGTGGGTTACCAACGCTCCGTTCACCCAGGAAAACAGTGGGCAGGCAGGTCGGGAACACCGACGGCGCGGGGCGGGGAAACAGGGGCAGGCACACAGAAGGAGGCCCCGCAGTGCGGGGCCTCCTGGTGAGCGGAAGGTAAGGGATTCGAACCCTTGAGACGGGGTAACCGCCCACTGGTTTTCAAGACCAGCTCCTTCGGCCGCTCGGACAACCTTCCCGCCGGATAGTCTTTCATGCGGGCGGCAGACGCCCAAATACTTCGACGCAGGAGGTCGGCGTGCGCGCAGTGGTGATCCAGGGGGCCGGAGGGCCCGAGGTGCTCTCGGTGCAGGAGGTCCCCGATCCGGTGCCGGGTGCGGGCGAGGTGGTGATCGACGTCGTCGCGGCCGGCCTGAACCGGGCGGACGTCCAGCAGCGGCGTGGTTTCTACCCGCCGCCGGCCGGTGCCTCCGCGTATCCGGGCCTCGAGGTCTCCGGCTGGATCGCCGACGCCGGTGATTCGTCCTTCGCGGTGGGGGACCCTGTCGTCGCCCTCCTGGCGGGTGGCGGTTACGCGGACAGGGTGGCCGTCGCCTCGGGGCAGGTGGTCAGCGCTCCGGAGGGCGTGGATCTGGTGGAGGCGGCGGCCCTCCCCGAGACGGCAGCCACGGTGTGGTCCAATCTCGTGCTCCAGGCTCGCCTCGGGGAGGGCGAGCACGTCCTGATCCACGGCGCGTCCGGCGGTATCGGCGTGATGGCCACCCAGGTGTGTCTCGCCCTGGGCGCCGTGCCGCACGTGACGGCGGGATCCGGGAGCAAGCTCGGCATCGCCCGCTCCCTCGGCGTCCGGACCCTCATCAACTATCGCGAGCAGGACTTCGTCCAGGAGGTGAAGGACGCCACGGACGGCCACGGCGCGGACGTCGTCCTGGACGTGGTCGGTGCCGGCTACCTGGCGCGCAACGTCGAGGCCCTCGCCACCGGTGGGCGGCTCGTGGTGATCGGACTGCAGGGCGGGGCGACGGCGGAGCTGGATCTCGCGGCCCTCATGACCAAACGGGCCAGCGTGGCCGGAACCACGCTGCGCGCCCGGCCCGTCGCCGAGAAAGCCGCGATCATGGCGGCGGTACGGGACGGCGTGTGGCCACTGGTGGCGGCCGGTGCGGTACGGCCCTTCGTGGACCGGACCTTCCCGCTCGAGCAGGCGGCGGAAGCGCACACCTACTTCGACTCGGGCGAGCACACCGGCAAGATCCTGCTGACCACCCGCTAGGAGGACTCCTCGTCAGGCGGCGGGACGTCGCCCCTGGATCAGCTGCTGCCGGAGGTGCAGTGAGAGGACGAGCGCGATCCCCACGCAGGCCCCGATGGTGGTCTCCAGGGCGCGGTCCACGAGGAGTGTCCCTGGGTCGGTGGGATGGGCGAGCTGCATGCTCACCAGTGCCAGGGGCGTGATGAACACCTGGGCCAGGGCGTACTGCCGCAGGACGAACAGCTCGACGGCGAACTGCGAGAGAGCGATCACGGGGATCAGCTGCCAGCCGGAGAGGCCCGGGAGCAGGATCATCGCCGTCAGCAGCAGGCCTGCGAAGGTCCCCAGGATGCGCTGCAGGCCGCGGGTGGCCCGGGCGCGCGCCGTCTGCCCGACGAGGGGGACGACGGCGGCGACCATCGCCCAGTACGTGTGCCCGATCCCCAGCGTGGTGGCCGCAGTCCCCGCGAGTCCCGCGGCCACCACATAGAGGACCGATTCGCGGATCAGTGCCCTCCGGTGGTGCGCCGACAGGGGCATGAGCGGTTCGGTGGTCCAGCCCGTGCGGTGCGTGGGCCACAGGTTGCCCGCCTGCCCGAGGAGCAGGGCGAACGCCACGGTGGCCAGGGAGGTCAGGAGTGCCTGCCCCAGCGGGGGCTGGCCGGGGAGCGAGGCGATCCCCGCGAAGGCGAAGATGTGGAACAGCGAACCCACGGGCCGGAGCCGGAACAGCCCGGCGACGAAGGTTCCCAGGCCGGCAACGGCACTCGTAAGGAGCACCAGGGACCAGGGCCCGACGTCGGAGCTCGCGGCGAGTGCACCCGCCAGGATGAACGCGAACATCAACCCGCCGCCGCGCACCTGGGTGGTCAGGCGCCGCCGGTGCGGCTCGTTGCGACCGTAGATCCCGGCGAACGCTCCGAAGGTCGCGAAGATCGCGAGATCGAGCCGCCCGAGCAGCAGCACCACGAGCAGGGGGACGCTGATGCCGATCGCACAGCGCAGCGCGGGATGGTGGTCGCGGTTGGGCGGGGACAGGTGGATCAGGTCCCGGAGGAGTGTCACTGCGTGCGGCTTTCGGTCGGTGAGGATCGACGGCGCCGGTGGCATCAGGTGGCCGATGCCACCGATCAACTCTACTCCTGGCCTGCTGTCCGCCTGCTCCGAGGATCATCAGCAGGCTTTCGGTCGTGGCCCCGCTGTGGAAGGGTGGAAGGACCAACGGCAACCGGAAGGAGCAGCACAGTGACCACCTCAGAGCACGGGCACGACGGCGACGAAGGGGGCCTGTCGCGGGCGGCCGAGAGCTTCACCGAGAACCTTGCGGACAAGGTGCCCGACGGCGTGGACAACGGCCCTTCGGATGACGCGGACGAGCCCGCCGACGCACGCACAAGGCCGCACTCGAGCATCAGCGAGGGCCTGAACGCCAATGCCGACGAGCCTCCAGCGGTCCTCGACGATTCCACCGGGGGCAAGCACTCCTGAACCGGGAGCATCGAAGCGCCGAACCACCTGCCGCGCCGGCGGGTGCGTTCGGCGCTTTCGGTCGACCGGTATCGAATTCGTGTGACGCAGGTCTCACGGCGTTGGTACCTTCGTGTGCATCATCTCTCGCACTCGAGGAGCATCATGAGCAAGAAGCAGAGTGGGTCCCATCGGCACGACGACGTGCTGGAGACGGATCCGGACCTGCCCGCGGTCGCCGTCGACCCGGAGCAGGTCCATGCGGAGGACAACCGGTGGACGCCGGGAAAGATCGCCCTGTGGGTGGGTATCGCCCTCCTCGGCGGTTTCGCCTGGACCATGCTGGCGATCGTCCGCGGTGAGACGGTCAACGCCATCTGGTTCGTCTTCGCCGCCGTGTGCACCTAC
>JASLBS010000046.1 GCA_030146405.1 Arthrobacter sp. | reverse complement strand
AGGGTCGCGGTGAGAAGGGGTTGCGGAGGCCACACCAGCTCGAGGAAGTCGCGCGCCGCCGGGATGAGGAGAAGTGCGGCCAGGCCCGCGTACATTCCTCCGATGACTGCTGTCCGTGAGAGGTTCAGTGGTCTTGACGTCACGACCAGTATCCAGAGACCGACGAGCGTGAGCGTGATGACGGAGGAGGTCCGCGTCGCCTCACCGGAGAACTCGCCGAGAACAGCCGCGAGAATGTTCACCGCGATGACCGTGGTCGCCACGACGAGCCCGGCGGGTATCGCGAATGACAGTGATCGTCTCAGAAACCCCTGGGTGTAGCGGCGGGTGTTCGGCATGAGGGCGAGGAAGAAGGCCGGGATCCCGATGGTCAGGCCATCGGTGACGGAGAGCTGCCGGGGCAGGAAAGGAAAGGACCAGAGGAAGGCGCCGAAGACGACGGAGATGACGACGGCGTAGGTGGTCTTCGTCAGGAAGAGCATCGAGACGCGTTCGATGTTGGCGATCACGCGTCGGCCTTCCGCCACCACTCCGGGCAGCCGGGCGAACTGGCCGTCCAGGAGAACGAGACGGGAGACGGCCTTCGTCGCCGGAGCTGCGGAGCCCATGGCGATACCGATGTCCGCCTCCTTCAGGGCCAGCGCGTCATTCACTCCGTCCCCGGTCATCGCAACGGTGTGGCCGCTGCTCCGCAGGGCGCTGATCATCTCCTTCTTCTGCGACGGCGTCACCCGCCCGAAGACGGTGTGTTCCTCCAGCGCCGCAGCGAGCAGCGCGGGATCGTCCGGCAGGTCACGGGCGTCGACACCCTCGTCCACCTCGAGTCCGACGTCGCGCGCTACTGCGGCAACCGTCCGAGGATCATCCCCGGAGATGATCCTCAGGCCCACACCCTGCTCGAGGAAGTAGGCGAGCGTCCGGGCTGCGTCCGGGCGGATTTTCTCGCGGAAGGTCAGCAGCACGACCGGGACCGGATGGTCCGGCAGCACGATCTCCTCGGTACCGCTACTCGACAGGGTCCCAGGGGCGTGAGCCAGGACAAGGGTCCTCGAACCTGACGATGCGAGGTCCGCCGCCCGGGTCAGTGTCGCGGCGGTCAGCTCCGTGGATGAGGTCAGCACGAGTTCCGGTGCACCGAGGATCCAGGTCTCCGCCCGCGTGTCCGGTGTCCTGAAGCTGACCGAGCTCCACTTCCTCAGCGAGGAGAACGCCACCTTCGACACGGGGGAGAGGGTGCCTCCGTGGGGGTATTCCACCTGCAGGCATCGTGCGGTGGCATTCGCCTCGGGGTCGGCTCCGAACCAGCCCAGAGCGTCCTGCCACCCCGGCACGGGATCGGATCCGATGTCGTGTGCGGCTTCGAAGACGATGCGGCCCTCGGTGAGGGTGCCGGTCTTGTCCAGGCAGAGCACATCCACCCGGGCGAGGCCCTCGACCGATGCCAACTCCTGGATGAGGACTTTCTCCCGGGCCAGGCGCACCCCGCCGACAGCGAAGGCGACACTGGTCAGCAGCACAAGACCCAGAGGGATCATCGCCACGATGCTGGCAACGGCGCCGATGGCGCCGGTCCTCCACGCACCGGTGGTGATCGCCTCGGACCAGCCCCCATTGGCTTGCATCTGCCCGTTGATCACGAGCAACGCCACGGGCAGCAGCATCCAGGTGATCCACCGCAGCACCCTGTCGAGGCTGTTCCTGATCTCCGAATTGACCAGTGAGAAACGCTTGGCCTCGGCCGTGAGCCGGCTTGCGAAGGCCTGGTCGCCGACACGGACGACACGGGCTCGTCCCTGTCCGGCAAGGACGCTGGACCCGGACAACGTCTCCGCGCCGGCGCCCTTGTCGACCGGATCCGATTCTCCGGTGAGCAACGACTCGTCGAGTTGCAGACCCTCGCTCTCGAGCACGACGGCATCGGCACTGACCTGGTCCCCGGCGCGGAGCACGAGGACGTCGTCGCGGACGACCTCCTCCCGAGCGATGTCCTGCACCGCACCGCCGCGCAGCACCCGTGCGGTAGGACGGTCGAGGACGGCCAGTCGGTCCAGGGACCTCTTGGCCCGGTACTCCTGCACCACACCGATGACGGCATTGCCCACTGCGGCGAACCCGAAGAGAGCGTCCTGCCACTCGCCGATCACCAGCAGGAGAGCGAAACTGCCGGCGACGATGCCGTTGAAGAGCGTCAGCACATTGGCCCGGAAGATCTGCCAGAGGCTCCGGCTTGACCGGTCGGACACATGGTTGCCGAGGCCCGCCAGAAGCCGTTCTTCCGCAGCTTCCCCGGACAGGCCCGACCCGACCGGTGCGTGGGCATCGGGTCGGATCAGGACCTGCTCGGCGGTCACGGTGCTTCTCCGTGGGGACGGTCGTCCGTGGGTGCGCTCGAAGCACCCACCACCGGCTCACGGGCAGACGGTCCGGTACCGAGGGTCACGACGTCATGCGCCGTCATCCGTCGTTCGACATGACCGCCCGGGAGGGCAGCAGTATTTCCTGTGTGCACCATCCACTCACCGTACGAGGACCCATGGCACCAGCGGAGGTGTCCTTGGTCCCGACTTCGCGGCGGTGGGGCCGAAGCCTCGCCGACGCTGCAGCGAGGACCAGCGCACCGGACGCTGTCCGAGGCTCCCCGCACGGATCACGGCCGGACGGATCGGGACGTTGTGCCCTACCTTCGCGGATCGGCCGGGGTTTGGATGGGTCGAGGGCCTGAGGTGCGCGCCGATCACGGCGTGGCGGCGATCACGCCCCGGGATCAGAAGGACGCACACCATGACCAGCATCAGTGCTCTGTGGGCCACACTCGACACCACTGTCCGGCAGTGGCTCCTGCAGAACCCGGGAACGATGGTCCTGCCCCGGACCCATGTCAACCGCATCGAGGCCGGTGCGGTTCTGACCCTCCGGCTCGACGACCACGGTGAGCTGTGGCTGTCCCCGGAGGACATGATGTTCCTCAAGGGGAAGAGGAACGAAGCCCAGGGCGCTCCGGTCGGACAGGAGGCCAGCGAGGGCCGAAGCGTCGTTACCGCAGGGGCGGATTCCCGCGACCGGGCCCTCGACCAGTGACTCCAGCCCCGCCCGCAGTTCCGGGGCACACCTCGAGGACCTGGAACAGCGATCAGCGCCGGTGCCCCTCCGACGGGACGGCCGTCCCGTGGAGGCCGACGACGCAGGAGCGTCAGGTCCTCATCGACCCGCATCTGTCTGCCCGCCGTGCTGGTCGGAGCTCGCTTCGTTCCTCTGGTAACGGCGGAAATCCGCCTGCAGCTCGAGGATGATGGCGAGTTGCTGCTCGCTGAGCTGGATGAGACGGTCGATCTCCTGCTTGGAGGCCGTATCGGTCTCGAAGTCGTGCAGCGCCAGGGCGGCACTGATGCCGTCCTGGCGCTTCGCTGCGATGAGCAGGACCGCGCCCTGGAGGCCGGCGAGCATCGACAACCCCAGATTGAGCAGGATGTAGGGATACGGGTCCCATGACCCGTCGTCCAGGACTGCGGTGTTGATCAGCGCCCACAGGAGCATCAGCGAGACGAGGACAGCGATGAAGGGCCAGCTCCCCATGCCGTTCCGCATCACGTCGGCCGCCCGCTGGCCGAACGTCAGGCTCTCGGTGTGCGCCGTGTGCCAGGTCCGACGGCGTGCCCCCGGTGGGAGCCCGCCGCGCCGGGTCCGGGCTGTCAGCACAGCGGTGCCGACCGGATCACCCGACACCCCGGACCTGGACGCGACGGACCTCGGAGTGGACTCCCGCCCTGCTCCGGAGGGCGTCGTCCGCGGAAATCGATCGCTGCCACAGAGGCCGGTGGCCGCTTCCCCTCCTCCACCCTTGTCCCCGAGGGCTGTCATGCCGCTCCCACAATGGACAGGGTGAAGGTCCAGACGCTGATGAGAGCCAGCAGCCCCAGACTGTAGGGAATGGCGGCGCGGAGTATCTCGCTCTCGCGTCCCGACAGACCGACCGCTCCTGCTGCAATGGCGATGGACTGGGGCGAGATGACCTTCGCGGCTGTTCCTCCGGCCGTGTTGGCGGCGACCAGCAGGGTGGGGTCGACTCCGATCCCGTTGGCCGTCGTTGCCTGTAACTGACCGAACAGTGTGTTGTTGTTGACGACCGAACCGGTGAGGAAGACGCCCACCCAGCCGATGACGGGGGCGAGCAGCGGGAACAGTGGCCCGGCGGCGGCGAGTGCACTTCCGATGGTGGCGGAGCCACCGGAGAGATTGGCGATGTTCGCCAGGACGAGGATGGCGGCGATCAGCACGAGCGCGCGCCAGAGTTCCTTGAGCGTGACCTTCAGCTGGTCGACGAGCATCGAAGCCTTGATGGTCGGGGTCGTGAGGAACGTGACGAGGACCGCGAGAAGCAGAGCCGTGCCGGTGGCGTTGACCGGCGTCCAGCTGTAGCTGTTCGCGACGACGGTCCCCGTAGCTGTGGTGATCGCTCCTGTGACGCCCGGGATGGGTACGGTGGCGACGAGCCCGGCCAGTGCTCCGTCGGGAGCGAACAGTGCCTTGAAGAACGGAGCACTCCACAGGAGGACGAATCCCGTGAGGATGTAGAACGGACTCCACGCGGCGATCACCTCACGCGGCGTGTGCCGCTTCATCACCGGCGCTTCGGTACCGTCGACCCGGAAGATGCGGGTCGGCTTCCAGAATCGGCCCAGTGCGGCCAGGGTCAGCATTCCCAGCAGGCCAGGGACGATGGCGGCCAGCTCGGGTCCGAGCAGAAGGAGGATCCCTGCCTGACTACCGGAGAAGACGATGGTGAGCGTGACGGTTGCCGGCAGGGTCTCACGCAGGCCACGCCATCCGTCCAGGATCACGACCAGCAGGAAAGGGATGAGGAACGTCAACGGTTGCAGGATGATGACCAGATCGCGGGACAGGTCCATGACGTCCAGGCCGCCGACCTGCGCGCCGACGATCACGGGAATACCGATCGCCCCGTAGGCGCCGGCTGCGAAGTTCGCCACGAGGCTCACCATGGCGGCCTTCACCGGTCGGAACCCGAGCTGCACGAGCATCGCCGCGCAGATCGCGATGGGGACGCCGAAGCCGGCCACCCCCTCCAGGAACGCCCCGAAGGAGAAACTGATGAGCAGGACCTGCAGTCGCTGGTCGGCGGACACCGAGGCCACGGAGGAGCGGATGACGTCGAACCGCCCGCTGGCGACCGCCAGCTTGTAGAGCCACACAGCGATGACGATGATGTAGGCAATGGGCCAGATGGCGTTCAGGAATCCGAGGAGCCCGGCTCCTGCCACTGACTGCAGGGGCATCCTGAAGACCAGGAGAGCGATGACGATCTCCGTGATGAGAGCCACAGCGGCAGCACGAAGGCCTGTGAGCTTGAGGACAACCAGGCAGAGAAGGAACACGAGAATGGGTATCGCTGCGACAACCGCTGAGAGGAGTGGCGAGTTCAGCGGGTCGAGGGACTGGGTCCACATGGGTCAGGTACCGGCTTCGGTCGGAGTCATCTCAGGCCCGCAGTGATTCGATGACGCCCGTCAGGGCTCCCGCTGACCGCTCGAGCAGTTGGAGTTCCTTCTCGGAGAAGGGTGTGTTCCTGATGGGAACAGCACCTGAGGCATCCACGATGCAGGGAACCGACAGCGCTGTCTTGTTGATCCCGTGGAAATCCGTGAGGACCGTACTGACCGGGAGGATCGCTTTCTGATCCTGCAGCACAGCTTCCACGATGCGGGTGCTCGAGAGGCCGATCGCGTTGTTCGTCGCACCCTTGCCGCGGATGATCTTGTACGCGGCATCGCGGACGTCGATCGCTATCCGATCGAGCTCGTCCACGGTGAGCCGGGGGTGGCCCTCTGTCTCCCAATCGAGGATCGGCACGGGGCCGATCCTCGCCTCGGACCAGAGCGGGAACTCCGAATCACCGTGTTCACCCACGATGAAGGCGTGCACGCTGCTCATGGAGACGCCTGTCCGCTCCGCGAGCTTCCACCGTAACCGTGAGGTGTCCAGCACCGTCCCTGAGGCGAAGATCTTCTGCGGGGGTAGCCCGGAGGCTTCCGCCGCGAGAACGGTCAGCACGTCGCAGGGGTTGGTCACGAGGATGTAGGTCGCGTCGGGTGCGACCTCGACGAGATCGGGCAGCAGGTCGGCCATGATCGAGGCATTGACCGACGCGAGTTCGGTGCGGGTCTGTCCAGGCTTCTGCTTGGCGCCGGCGGTGATCACTACCACGTGGGATCCCTCCACGAGAGCGAGGTCGGAACCGCCGGTGATGGTACTGGGACCGGTGAACTGGGTGCCGTGGGCGAGATCGAGGACTTCGGCCTCGACCTTGTCGGTGGCGATGTCGTACAGGTTGACGTGACGGGCCGAGCCGCGGATGAGTGCCGCATAGGCGACGCTGGTTCCCACACTTCCAGCACCGATGACGGTGAGCTTCGAGCTTTCCCTGATACCCATGGAATCTGAACCTTCGCTGTTGGAGCCCGACGTCGGGCGTTGGTTGAGTGCGATCACCGGGCATGGTTGTCGTACGCGGTCCACCACCTCGTCGAGGAGTCCAGGGCCGCGTTCTCGTACCGCTCCGATGAATTTTCAGGAGACGTGGAGTCGCACAGGTCCTCGCCCTGCTGCTCCCCAGCTGCCTCTCGACCACCACGGTATGGAGAGATGGTGCGCCTGATCAGGGCCGAAAGGCCCTGATTGACCCTCGCCTTGTCTGCAGGGTCGGGTCACCACGGGGCGAGGAGTCCTGGTGGAGGGCCGTCGAGGGGCTTCATCGCGGTCGCCGGCCCCGCCTCCGAGATGGCCCGATACGGGACCTACGGCTCTATCCGCCCTCCAGCAGGACGGGTCAGAGTGGATCCAGCCCGTGCTTGCCTCGATGCCTACGACGGATGGATTGCAGATTCATGAGCGATGTCGACACCTTCCACGATCCCGCGGCGGAACCCGTTCTCGACGCAGCCGAGCTGGCCCACATCCATGCGTGGTGGCGCGCGGCGAACTATCTCTCCGTCGGGCAGATCTACCTCATGGACAACCCGCTGCTGCGCGAGCCGCTGCGGCCGGAGCACATCAAACCGCGGTTGCTGGGGCACTGGGGAACAACCCCCGGCCTCAACTTCATCTACGCGCACCTCAACCGGGCCATCATGCAGCGCGATCTCGACCTGATGTACATCATGGGACCGGGACATGGCGGGCCCGGACCCGTGGCAGCAGCGTGGCTGGAGGGAACGTACAGCGACACCTACCCGGAGATCGGTCAGGACACGACAGGGATGAGCAGACTGTTCCGCCAGTTCTCCTTCCCCGGCGGTATCCCCAGCCATGTGGCACCGCAGACCCCGGGCTCCATCCATGAAGGCGGAGAGCTCGGTTATGCTCTCTCCCACGCCTACGGGGCAGCGTTCGACAACCCGGACCTGATCGTCGCGGCGATCATCGGCGACGGCGAGGCAGAGACCGGTCCGTTGGCGGCGAGCTGGCACTCCACCAAGTTCGTCGACCCGGCCCGTGACGGCTCCGTGCTCCCCATCCTGCATCTCAACGGCTTCAAGATCGCCAACCCCGCCGTGCTGGACCGGATCGACAGGGATGAACTCGACGCACTCCTGCGCGGTTACGGGCACACCCCGTACTACGTGGAAGGGTCCGATCCGGAGCAGATGCACCAGGACTTCGCCCGGACGCTCGACGTCTGCCTCGACGAGATCCGGAGGATCAATCGCCGGGCACGGGAGGAAGGGGCCACGGAACGGCCCCGATGGCCGATGATCGTCCTTCGGTCGCCGAAGGGCTGGACGGGTCCCGCCGAGGTCGACGGGCTGAAGATCGAGGGAAGTTGGCGCTCGCATCAGGTGCCGTTCACCCAGGCACGGGAGAACGACGGCCATCGGGCCGTTCTCGAACAGTGGATGCGCAGCTACGGCCCGGAGGATCTGTTCGACGACTCCGGTGCTCCGGTCGAAGCGATCCGCGCCCTGCATCCGACGGGGGAGCGGCGCATGAGCGCGAACCCCCATGCGAACGGAGGAGCACTGCTCCGCGAGTTGCACCTGCCGGACTTCCGCGACTACGCCGAGCCCGTCGTGGATCCCGGGACCGGATCGGTGGAGTCCACCCGGGTACTCGGCACCTTCCTGCGGGATGTCATGGCCTCCAACATGGACAATTTCCGTCTCTTCGCGCCCGACGAGAACAACTCGAACCGGCTGGGAGCAGTGTTGGACGCGACGGACAGGGCATGGAACGCCCGGACGGTGCCCGAGGACGATCATCTCGCCCGTGACGGGCGCGTCATGGAGATCCTCTCCGAACACACCTGCCAGGGATGGCTGGAGGGGTATCTGCTCTCGGGTCGACACGGACTGTTCTCCTGCTACGAAGCCTTCGTCCACATCGTCGACTCGATGTTCAACCAGCACGCCAAGTGGCTGACCACCACCAACGCCATCGAGTGGCGCCGACCCATCGCATCCCTGAACTACCTCCTCACCTCCCACGTCTGGCGGCAGGACAACAACGGACTCTCGCACCAGGACCCGGGGTTCATCGATCACGTGGTCAACAAGAAAGCGGACGTCACCCGGGTCTACCTGCCACCGGACGCGAACACGCTGCTCTCGGTCGCCGATCACTGCCTCCGCAGCAGGCAGTACGTCAACGTCATCGTGGCCGGCAAGCAACCCGCGCTGCAGTACCTGACCATGGAACAGGCCATCATCCACTGCACCAAGGGCATCAGTATCTGGGAGTGGGCGAGTACCGACACGGATGCCGAGCCGGACATCGTGATGGGCTGTGCCGGCGACGTCCCGACGATGGAGACCCTCGCCGCCGTCGACATCCTTCGGACCCGGCTTCCCGATGTGAAGATCAGGGTGGTCAACGTGGTCGACCTCATGCGGCTACAGGACCAGAGCCAGCATTCCCATGGGTTGTCGGGGCAGGACTTCGACGCCCTGTTCACGGTCGACACGCCGGTCGTCTTCGCCTACCACGGGTACCCCTGGCTCATCCACCGGCTCACGTACCGCCAGACCAACCACGACAACTTCCACGTCCACGGCTACCGCGAGGAAGGAACCACCACCACGCCGTTCGACATGTGTGTCCTCAACGGGATCGACCGATTCACCCTCGCCATCGACGCCATCGATCACATTCCCCGCCTTGCGAACGTCTCGGCGCACATCCGGGAAGAGCTCAAGGACAAGCTGATCCTGCACCGCGAGTACATCAGGGTGCATGGCGAGGACATGCCGGAGATCAGGAACTGGCAATGGTCTGCGACCCACCGCCCGGCAGGCTCCGAAGAAAGGATGGGATAGGCGCGACGGCCGCCGTCCGGATCCGGACGGCGGCGGGACCACGAGAAGGGACCGCAGTGATGATCGGTGCAATGGAGGGGATGACGGGAATCGAACCCGCGTAATCAGTTTGGAAGACTGAGGCTTTACCATTAAGCTACATCCCCGCGACGGGCCCGAAAAGGCCCCGCTGAACGCCTACAACTACACCACAGGCCGCGCCCCATCGCCAAATGTGCGCGGGGAGCGTAAAGGTGCGTAGACTGGCACTCGCACTTACGGGGTGTAGCTCAGCTTGGTAGAGCGCCTGCTTTGGGAGCAGGAAGTCGCAGGTTCAACTCCTGTCACCCCGACTCTGCTGTGTGATGAGGAGAGTTCCTCCGCTGCAGAACCAATCCCAATCATCTCAGGAGTCCTACGCTGTGAAGAGCGCTGTTGAAACCCTTACCCCCACCCGGGTGAAGCTGAACGTCGAGGTCCCCTTCGAGGAACTGAAGCCCAGCATCGACGAGGCCTACAAGACCATCGCCACCCAGGTGCAGGTTCCCGGGTTTCGCAAGGGCAAAGTGCCCCAGCAGCTCATCGACCAGCGCGTGGGCCGCGGGTACGTCATCGAGACGGCGATCAACGACGGCCTCAACGGTTTCTACCAGAGTGCCGTGCAGGAAGCCGGGATCCGACCGCTGAGCCGTCCCGAGGTGGAGATCACCGAGGTTCCCGACCCCGCCAAGAAGGACGGGCAGCTGACGTTCACCGTCGAGCTGGACATCCGTCCCGAGGTCGAGCTCCCCGAGTACAAGGGCCTCGAGGTCACCGTCGAGCCCGTCGCGGCGTCCGACGAGGACATCGAGAAGTCGATGGACGAGCTGCGGGGCCGATTCGGCACCCTCACCGCAGTCGACCGCCCCTCGAAGGACGGCGACTTCCTCACCATCGACCTCACCGCGACCGTCGACGGTGAAGAGGTGGATGCCGCACAGGACCTCTCCTACCAGATCGGATCCGGCACCATGCTCGAGGGCATGGACGACGCCGTCACCGCGCTCTCGGCCGACGAGAGCGCCACGTTCGAGACCACGCTGGCCGGAGGCGAGCACGCTGGAGCCACGGCCCAGGTCACCGTCTCCATCAAGGCAGTGAAGGAGCGCGAGCTTCCCGAGGTCGACGACGAGTTCGCGCAGCTGGCGTCCGAGTTCGACACCGCCGAGGAACTGCGCGCCGACCTCGCCAAGCAGGCAGCCGAATCGAAGCTCATGGACCAGGGCGTCGAGGCACGCGACAAGGTACTGGACATGCTCGTGGAGCTCGTGGCCGTTCCCGTCCCCGAGAGCGTCATCGAGGAGCAGCTCGAGCAGCACTTCAACAATGAGAACGCGAAGTCGTCCGGTGAGGACCACGACACCGAGGAGCACCGCACCGAGATCCGCAGCAACACCGAGCGGGCCTTCCAGAACGAAGTGATCCTGGACGCCGTCGCGGAGAAGGAAGAGGTCGGCGTCAGCCAGAGCGAGCTGATCGACTACATCGTCTCGACGGCCGGCCAGTACGGCATGGAGCCCAACCAGTTCGCCCAGATGCTCGACCAGAGCGGCCAGGTTCCGATGATCGTCGGCGAGGTCCGCCGTCGCAAGGCCCTCGCGAAGGTCCTCGAGTACGCCACGGTCACCGACACCAACGGCGCTGCAGTGGACCTCAGCGACTTCGTCCGCCCCGGCGACGAGTCGGAGACGATCGAAGCAGGGGAGCCGGAGACCATCGAGGCCGGCGAGCCGGAAACCGTCGAGGCAGAGCAGACCGTCGTCGACGAGACCGGAACGGACGAGGTCGAGACCTCGGAGACCGACTAGAAGTAGTCCGCTCACGCCGACCACTCGCAGTACGCGGTGCCGCAGCCCGGGGGCTACGGCACCGCTGTTGATGGTCTTCCGGGTCGACGACCTACTTGGCGTCGGTCTCCGACTGCTCCGACTGCTCCGTCTGCTCGACGTCGGCGGTCTCGTCGACCTCGATCTCCTCGGCGACGTCCTGCTCCGTCTCGAGGTCGCTCGCGTCGATGGTCTCCTCGTCGCCGGGGCGGACGAACTCGCTGAGGTCCACGGTCG
>JASLBS010000218.1 GCA_030146405.1 Arthrobacter sp. | reverse complement strand
CATCGTCCTCGTGGTGCAGTCACTGATCGTCCTCTTCATCGCCGCGCCACCCCTCATCCGCGCACTCTTCCGGCTCCCCGCCCCGGGGTCGTCCCGGGCCCCCAAGCGCGGACCCGGGAAGCGCGCCTCAGCCTCGACCGGAGCGGCCGCATGAGCACAGCAACCAGCACGCCTTCAACGACGGCCGGGGACCCCACCGTCCGGAGCTGGAAGAACCCGATTCTCCTGTCCGTCATGGCGCTCCTCTCGCTGTTCGTCTTCGCCCTCGGGGCGCCGCGCAACGACGTCACCTTCCGGCTGTCCGAGCAGACCGACGCGATCGTCCTGCCGTCGATCGTGGTCGACGCGACGCTGATCGGCTGGGTCGCCGCATTGGCCCTGATCGCCCTGGCCGTCATCGCGGTCCTGCACACGCGGGCGGACCGGAAGATCCCCACCTGGGTGCTGGCCGTCTTCTCGCTCCTGTTCCTGATCGCGTTCCTCACCTGGGTGGTGGGCAGCGCCCGGACGCCGAACGTGGCCCTCTACGGCCTGCTCGCCGGCTCGGTGACCCTCGCGGTCCCGCTCATCTTCGGATCCCTCTCGGGTGTGCTCTGCGAGCGCTCCGGCGTGGTGAACATCGCCATCGAGGGCCAGCTGCTCTTCGGCGCCTTCGCCGCCGCGGTGGCCGCCTCGCTCTCGGGCAACGCCTTCGTGGGACTGTTCGCAGCAGCGGTCGCCGGGGTGCTCGTGTCCCTGGTGCTCGCCGTGTTCAGCATCCGCTACGTGGTCAACCAGGTGATCGTCGGTGTGGTGCTCAACGTCCTGGTGTCCGGCCTCACCGGTTTCCTGTACTCCTCGGTGCTCACCGGCGACTCGCAGCGCTGGAACTCCCCGCCGCGGCTGCCCGTCATCGAGATCCCCCTCCTGGCGGACCTCCCCGTGATCGGCCCGATCCTCTTCCAGCAGACCATCGTCGGCTACCTGATGTACGTCGCGGTCGCCGTGATCTACGTGGCGCTCTACCACTCCCGGTGGGGTCTGCGCACCCGGGCGGTCGGTGAGCACCCTAAGGCCGCCGACACCCTCGGCGTGAACGTCAACCGGATGCGCTTCACGAACGTGCTCCTGGCAGGGGTGGTGGCCGGGGTCGGTGGCTCCTTCTTCACCCTCGTGGCCGTGTCCGGATTCAATCGGGACATGACCGCCGGTCAGGGCTACATCGCGCTCGCGGCCCTCATCTTCGGCCGGTGGAACCCGATCGGCGCGTTCTTCGCGGCCCTGCTGTTCGGCTTCGCCAGCAATCTGTCCAACGTGCTCAGCCTGCTCGGCACGCCGGTGCCCGACCAGTTCCTGCGCATGCTGCCCTACGTGGTCACGGTCTTCGCGGTCGCGGGACTCGTGGGCCGTTCGCGCGCACCGGGAGCCAGTGGCATCCCGTACATCAAGGGCTAGGAGGCTCGACCAATGACGAATGAGACCATCGGGGGCGGCATCCCCTGGGACACCCTCACCGCGACGGCGAAGGACGCCATGGAGAAGGCGTACGTCCCGTACTCCAAGTTCCCCGTGGGCGTCGCCGCGCTCATCGACGACGGCCGGATCATCTCGGGCTGCAACGTGGAGAACGCGTCCTACGGACTGACGCTGTGCGCGGAGTGCGCCCTCGTCAGCGCCCTGGCCATGAGCGGTGGTGGGCGGATCCGGGCCTTCGCGTGCGTGGACGGCGAGGGGAACGCACTCATGCCGTGCGGGCGCTGCCGCCAACTGCTGTACGAGTTCCGTGCGCCGGACATGCTGCTGATGACCGTCAGCGGCATCCGCACCATGGACGAGGTCCTGCCGGACGCCTTCGGGCCGCAGCACCTCACCTGACCCCGGTTGCCTCGGCGCCCGCGACGGCCGAGTGCTTCGAACCAGACTCCAATCGACCGGTGAGCCACTTCCAGTGGTCCGCCCGAACAACCCCGAGGATCCTCCATGACCGAAGCCTTCGACGCCGTCGACATCATCCGTACCAAGCGCGACCGAGGAACGCTCTCGCCCGAGCAGATCGACTGGACCATCGACGCCTACACCCGCGGGGTGATCGCCGACGAGCAGATGTCCGCCCTCAACATGGCGATCCTGCTCAACGGCATGGACCGCGCCGAGATCTCGCGGTGGACGGCCGCGATGATCGCCTCGGGGGAGCGCATGGACTTCTCCTCCCTCGGCCGTCCCACCAGCGACAAGCATTCCACCGGTGGCGTGGGGGACAAGATCACCCTGCCGCTGGCACCGCTGGTGGCGGTCTTCGGCGTCGCCGTGCCGCAGCTCTCCGGCCGGGGCCTCGGCCACACCGGCGGCACCCTGGACAAGCTGGAGTCCATCCCGGGCTGGCAGGCGTACCTGAGCAACGAGGACATGCTGCGCCAGCTCGCCGAGGTGGGCGCGGTGATCTGCGCCGCCGGCACCGGGCTGGCACCCGCGGACAAGAAGCTCTACGCCCTGCGTGACGTCACCGGGACGGTCGAGGCGATCCCCCTGATCGCGTCCTCGATCATGAGCAAGAAGATCGCGGAGGGCACCGGGGCACTCGTGCTGGACGTGAAGGTGGGCAGCGGCGCGTTCATGAAGGACGTCGACCAGGCGCGCGAGCTCGCCGAGACCATGGTGGCGCTCGGTCTCGACGCCGGGGTGAACACCGTGGCGCTGCTGACGGACATGAGCACGCCGCTCGGCCTCACCGCGGGCAACGCGATCGAGGTGGAGGAATCCGTGGAGGTCCTCGCCGGCGGCGGCCCGTCCGACGTCGTCGAACTCACCGTCCGCCTCGCCGAGGAGATGCTGGCCTGCGCGGGAGTGCACGATGCCGACCCGGCAGCTGCCCTCAGGGACGGCCGCGCCATGGACGTGTGGAACCGCATGATCGAGGCGCAGGGCGGCGACCCCCGGGCGGCACTGCCCGTGGCGAGGGAATCGGAGGTGGTCCTCGCACCCGCCGACGGCGTCCTGGTGGGTCTCGACGCACTGTCGGTCGGTGTCGCGGCCTGGCGCCTCGGGGCGGGTAGGGCCCGCAAGGAGGATCAGGTCCAGGCGGGTGCCGGGGTGCGGATGCATGCCAAACCAGGGGCCTACGTCCGAGCGGGTGAGCCGCTCCTGACGCTCCTCACCGATACGCCCGAGCGGTTCGACCGTGCCCGCGAGGCCCTGACCGATGCCGTCGTGATCGCCCCCGAGGGTTCACGTCCGGCGCAGCAGCTCATCATCGACCGGATCGCCTGACGGTGGAGGCGATCACCGGCGCGGCGAACGGCCTCAGCGACTTCGTGCTGTCCGCCGCCGAGCAGCCGTGGGTCTACCTGGTGGTCCTGCTCCTGTGCCTCGTGGACGGCTTCTTCCCGCCGGTGCCCAGCGAGTCCGTCGTCGTGGGTCTGGCCTCGCTCGTCATCTCCCAGGGTGTCCCCAACCCCTGGCTGCTGATCCTCGTGGCGGCCCTCGGAGCATTCCTCGGGGACAACATCGCCTACAGCATCGGCAAGGCGATCGGCATCACCCGGTTCCGGTGGATGCGGCGCCCGCGGATGCAGCGCGCCTTCGCCTGGGCGGGCAGGGAGCTCGCGAAACGTGCCGCCTCGCTGATCCTCGTGGCGCGCTTCATCCCGATCGGCCGAGTGGCCGTGAATCTCACCGCGGGTGCCACGGGATACCCGCGCCAGCGCTTCGTGCTGCTGACGGTGATCTCCGGGGTGGTGTGGGCCGGGTACTCCGTGGCGATCGGGGCCGTGGCCGGCAGTTGGTTCAAGGACAACCACCTCCTCGGCGTGGTCGTCGCGGTGACCATCGCGATCGTCCTCGGTCTGATCGTGGACCGCGTCATCATGCTCGTCCGCGGCTCCACGCCGTTGCACGAGGCCGCCCGCGAGCCCGAGGAGCAGCAGCCGGAGGAGCACCGGAGAGCCAGCTCGTCCGAAGGCTGATCGCGTAGGGTTGAGCGCGTGATACAGACCCACGACGACACAGCCCGAGCCGCCGGCATCGACATCCGGACCCTCCCGAAGATCTCCCTCCACGATCACCTCGACGGCGGTCTCCGACCGGCCACCATCCTGGAGCTCGCGGCGGAGGTCGGTCACGAACTGCCCGCCTCGGACGCCGATTCGCTCGCCGCCTGGTTCCGGGAATCCGCGGACTCCGGCTCCCTGCCGCGTTACCTCGAGACCTTCGACCACACGATCGCGGTGATGCAGACCCGGAAGGGCCTGATCCGCGTGGCCCGGGACTTCGTCGAGGACCTCGCGCTCGACGGCGTGGTGTACGGGGAGGTCCGCTGGGCGCCCGAGCAGCACCTGCAGGGCGGTCTGACCCTCGACGAGGCCGTCGAGGCCGTGCAGGAGGGCCTCGAGGCCGGCGCGGCGGCCGCGATCGCGGCGGGGCACGTCATCCAGGTGGGCCAGCTGATCACCGCGATGCGGCACGCCGACCGCGGGATGGAGATCGCCGAGCTCGCCGTCCGGCACCGGGACCGTGGCGCCGTCGGGTTCGACATCGCAGGCGCCGAGGACGGCTTTCCTCCCTCGCGCTTCGCCGATGCCTTCACCTACCTCGCGTCCGAGCAGTTCCCCGTGACCGTGCATGCCGGCGAGGCCGCCGGTCTCGACAGCATCCGGGACGCCCTCGTGGCCGGGCGGGCGCTGCGGATCGGCCATGGTGTCCGGATCGCCGAGGACATCAGGATCGAGGACCTGGAGCGGGAACCGTCCGGTGACGACGAGGTGGGTGTCGCCGACCTCGGACGCCTGGCGTCCTGGGTGCGGGACCGCGGCATCCCGCTGGAGCTGTGCCCCTCCTCCAACCTCCAGACCGGTGCGGTGGCCGCCTTCGGGGACACCATCGACGCGCACCCCTTCGACCTGCTCTACCAGCTGGGGTTCAAGGTCACGGTGAACACCGACAACCGCCTGATGAGCGGTGTCACCCTCACAGGGGAGTTCGAACTGCTGGTGGAGACCTTCGGCTACGATCTGGGCGACCTGCTGGAGCTGACCCTCAACGCCGTGGACGCCGCCTTCCTGCCGCTCGAGGACCGCGAGGCCCTCACCGAGCACGTCGTCGCGATCTTCGACGGGGCCGCGGACCGGGCCTCCTGAGTGGAGTCGCGGATCCCGGGGGACGCGGGTCCCGCAGCGGGAGCGACGGTACAGCGCCTCGTCGAGGTGGTGGACCTCCTCCGCCGGCACTGCCCGTGGACGGCCGCACTGGATCACGCTTCCCTGCTGCAGTACCTCGTCGAGGAGACCTACGAACTGTACGAGGCCGTCGACGAGGTCTCCCGGGTTGAGGAGCCCGCCGCCGCGTCCCTGGCCGAGTTGCGGGGAGAGCTGGGGGACGTGCTCTTCCAGGTGGTCCTCCACGCCCAGGTGCAGGACGAGCGGGGAGAATTCGGGTTCGCCGACGTCGCCGAGGGTCTGACCGCCAAACTGATGCGCCGGAATCCGCACGTCTTCGCTCCCGACGGATCGCTGCGCGAGGAGTTCCCTGCGTCGGTGGAGGAGATCGTGGCCACCTGGCAGGCCGTCAAGCAGGAGGAGCGACCGGCACGCACGTCGCCCTTCGACGGCATCCCCCACCAGCTGCCGGCCCTCGCCTTCGCCTCGAAGACCCTGCAACGCGCAGGAGAAGTGGTCGGACCCCCGGGGGCGCCCGACCACGAGGCGGGGCTCGGGCGCGAACTCCTGGATCTGGTGCGACGGTCGCTGTCCGCAGGAGTGGACCCGGAGCGTGCACTGCGCCACGCGGTCCTCACCTATCAGCAGGGCGCGGACGGCGAGGGCCGACCCGGGACACCCGTGCCGGCCGAGGGCCGACGGGGCGAACCACCCGAGCGTGCGGCACCGGCGTGAACTAGGCTGGGGGCAACACCTCCGTTGCTCTGACAAAGACGTCCCAACACGATGTGAATTCCCGTACTCCAACGAAGAGGAGCAAATCCATGGCCATCATCGATGCCATCCACGCGAGGGAGATCCTCGACTCCCGCGGTAACCCCACCGTCGAGGTCGAGGTCCTGCTCGACGACGACACCTTCGGCCGCGCGGCCGTTCCCTCCGGTGCATCCACCGGTGCCTTCGAGGCCAACGAGCGCCGCGACGGCGACAAGGGCCGCTACCTCGGGAAGGGCGTCCTCCAGGCGGTGGAAGCCGTGATCGAGCAGATCCAGCCGGCACTCCTCGGCTTCGACGCCGCAGACCAGCGCGCGATCGACCAGGCGATGATCGACCTGGACGGCACCGAGAACAAGTCCAACCTCGGCGCCAACGCGATGCTCGGGGTCTCCCTCGCCATCGCCCGCGCAGCAGCCGAGTCCTCGGCCCTGCCCCTCTACCGCTACCTCGGCGGCCCCAACGCGCACGTGCTGCCCGTGCCGCTGATGAACATCCTCAACGGTGGCTCCCACGCGGACTCCGACGTCGACATCCAGGAGTTCATGATCGTGCCCCTCGGTGCGCAGTCGTACTCGGAGGGCCTCCGCTGGGGCGTTGAGGTCTACCACGAGCTCAAGTCCGTGCTCAAGGAGAAGGGCCTGGCCACGGGCCTCGGCGACGAGGGCGGCTTCGCTCCCAACCTGCCGTCCAACCGCGAGGCACTGGACCTCATCACCACCGCCGTCGAGCGTGCCGGTTACACACCGGGCACCGACATCGCCTTCGCACTCGACGTCGCCGCGTCGGAGTTCTACGAGAACGGCACGTACCAGTTCGAGGGGCAGTCCCGCACCACCGAGGAGATGAGCGCCTACTACGTGGAGCTTGTCCGCGACTACCCGCTGGTGTCCATCGAGGACCCGCTGGACGAGGACGACTGGGACGGCTGGAAGCACCTGACGGACGCCATCGGTGACAAGGTGCAGATCGTCGGCGACGACCTCTTCGTCACCAACCCCACGCGCCTCGCCAGGGGTATCGCCAACCAGACGGCCAACTCGCTGCTCGTGAAGGTCAACCAGATCGGTACGCTCACCGAGACGCTCGACGCCATCACGCTGGCGCAGCGCGCCGGGTACACGACGATCACCTCGCACCGCTCCGGTGAGACCGAGGACACCACGATCGCCGACATCTGCGTGGCCACCAACGCCGGCCAGATCAAGACCGGTGCTCCTGCCCGCAGCGAGCGGGTTGCCAAGTACAACCAGCTGCTGCGCATCGAGGAGGAGCTCGACGACACCGCACGCTACGCCGGACGCAGCGCCTTCCCGCGCTTCACGGCGTAGCCCCGATCGCCGCGGGGCGTGCGGGCGGTTACCCTCGTTAGACGGGTCCCGAGAGGGAACCCACGCGACCAGACGCGAAAGAGTACACGAGGAGTTCCATGACCGCCCGCCGCCCCAACGTCCCCCGCGCCGGCCGTCCCACGCCACGGGCGGAGGAGTTACCGGCAGCCGGAACGGCCACGGGGCAGCAGGCCACGCACAGGCCCGCCGGTGCCTCCGGTTCCCGGGCGGGAGGACGTGCGCCCGCAGCACCCCGTCCTGACCAGCCGCACGTGGTGAGGGCGGACCAGCGCGCCGCGGCCGGAAGCCGGAGCGCGGGTCCCTCCGCCACCAAGGACCCGCGAGTGGTGGGCACTCCACCCCGCGCGCCGGGAACGGGCGGGAGCCCCGGACGGAACAAGCCTGCGTCCGCCTCCGAGGCCCGCGCAGCCGAACGATCCCAGCTCGCCCCCAGCATCCGGCGCGGACGACTGGGCGCGAAGCGGGCCGAGTCCGCCATCCAGCCGGCCGAGGAGGCCACGCCGATCCCGGCGAGGTCGTTCTCCGGACGGCTCCTGGCGCTCGCCGTGGTGCTGGTGGCCGTCATCGTGATGCTCGCCCCGTCCGTCAGCCGTTACGTACAGCAGGAGTCCGAACTGGAGGTGCTCCGCGCGGAGATCGCTGACCAGCAGCAGGACCAGGCCGCCTACCAGTCGGAACTGGCCCGCTGGGAGGACCCCGCGTTCGTCCGCCAGCAGGCCCGTGAACGGATCTTCCTCGTGATGCCCGGTGAGACCAGGTACCTCGTCAAGGGTGCCGACGGCATCGAGGACAGCACGGTGGCGGGCTCGGCAGCCGACCCCGCAGAACTGCCCTGGGTGGACTCCCTGTGGAGTTCGATCACCCGCGCAGCAACGGACTGAGCGGCGTGGCCCCAGCGCACGAGGCGCTGCGGCCCCTCGCACCCGACGCCCTTCGCGGCGTCCCAGGAAGGAACAGTGTGACCCAGCAGGAGCAGCAGGGCTTGGATCCGAGGACCCCGAGCGCGCTGGACCTCGATGTCCTCAGCAGGCAACTCGGACGCCCGGTACGGGACGTCGTCGAGATCGGGGCGCGGTGCGTCTGCGGTAATCCACTGGTGGCCACCACCGCCCCGCGTCTGTCCAACGGGATCCCGTTCCCCACCACGTACTACCTCACCCACCCGGTGATCACCGCGGCGGTGTCACGGCTGGAGGCCGACGGCGTGATGTCGGAGATGACCGAGCGGCTCGCGGGCGACACGTCGCTGGCCGAGCGCTACACCTCCGCCCACGAGGCCTACCTCGCATCCCGCGACGCGGTGGGGGAGCGCGCCGGTACGGGTCCCGTCCCCGAGATCGACGGCGTGTCGGCGGGCGGGATGCCGGGCCGCGTCAAGTGCCTCCACGTCCTCGTGGGCCACGCACTCGCCGCCGGGGAAGGCGTCAACCCGCTGGGCGACGAGGCGATCGCCCGCATCTCGCCGTGGTGGACACCCGATCGCTGCTACTGCGGCGGCGCCTGGGACACCACCGGGCACGCTCCGGACGCGGACCTCAGCCGCCATATGCGGACGCAGGGACTGAGCGCCGAGGAACTCGAGGCGAAGCGGGCGGCCCGGCGTCGTCCCGTTCCTGCCCCCGATGCCGGCACCCCGGCCGCCGATCCCCTGCACCCCGCACACCTCGAGGAGAAGTAATGCGCACAGCCGCCATCGACTGCGGGACGAACTCCATCCGGCTCCTCATCGCCGACATCGAGGACGGCGTACTGACCGACGTCGAACGCCTGATGCGGGTGGTCCGCCTCGGCGAGGGTGTGGACGCGACCGGCCGGCTGTCCGAGGCCGCGCTCGAGCGGACCTTCGCCGTCGCCGAGGAGTACGCGCGGCTCCTGGAGGAGCACGGCAACCCGCCCATGCGCTTCGTGGCCACCTCGGCATCCCGGGATGCCGAGAACCGGCAGGACTTCGTGGACGGCATCCGGGCCCGACTGGGTGTGACGCCCGAGGTGATCAGCGGCGACGAGGAGGCCCACCTGTCCTTCGACGGCGCGGTGAGTGCTCTGCGGACCGCGCACGACGAGACCGTCCTCGTGGTGGACCTGGGCGGGGGCAGCACGGAATTCGTGGTCGGGACCACGGACGGCCTGGTGGCCGCCCGCAGCACCGACATGGGCTGTGTGCGGTACACCGAGCGGTTCCTGAAGGACAACCCGCCCACGGCGGACCAGATCAAGGCGATGGAGGCGGAGGTCGGCCGACTCCTGGACGAGGCTGCAGGGGAAGTGCCACTTGAACGGGTCACCAAGCTGGTCGGCGTGGCGGGGACCATCACCACGGTGACGGCCCACGCTCTCGACCTCCCGGAGTACCTGCCGGCCCGTATCCACGGGACCGAGCAGCCCATCGCCGAGATCACCGCCGCGGCGTCGGATCTCCTGCACTCCACACGGGACCAGCGGCAGGTGCTCCCCTACATGCACCCCGGCCGCGTGGACGTGATCGGAGCCGGCTCGCTGATCTGGAAGTGCGTCATCGAGCGCGTCGCGGCCGTCACCGGCGGACGGGTGGCCACCGTGATCACGAGCGAGCACGACATCCTCGACGGCATCGCGCTGAGTGTCGTGGAGCGGAACGGTTGAGCTGATGCCCACCGCAGGGCGCCGTGCGGCGCGCGCGGGAGCCGTCGTCGTCACCTGCCTCGCCGTCCTGCTCCCTCCGGCGCTTCCGGCCTCCGCCGACCCCATGCGTGAGAAGGAGTACTGGCTGGAGGACTACGGGATCACGGACGCCTGGGCCAGCACGGAGGGCGAGGGTGTCACGGTGGCCGTGATCGACAGCGGGATCGACGGCACCCACCCGGATCTCGTGGGAGCGGTGGTGGGTGGCACCGATGTCTCCGGGGCGGGGGACCCCGATGGCCTGCTCGGTCTCGGCGAGGTGCCCGGGCACGGGACGCTCGTCGGCACCCTCCTCGCGGGCCGGGGACACGCCGGTGCGAGCGCCGCGCCGAGCCCCACCCCGGGCCCCACTCCCTCCGCGCGGGCCACCCCCACGCCGGAACCCGAGCCCGCGGACGAGTACGGGGAAGGGCCCGACGGCATCGTCGGCGTGGCTCCGAAGGCGAACCTGCTCGCCGTCTCCGTCTGGATCGAGGGAGCGAGCAGCGGACCGAACCCCGGCGGCGTGAGCGTGGACGAGCAGATCCCCGCAGCCGTGCGATGGGCCGTGGACAACGGCGCGGACGTGATCAACATGTCGCTCGGCAGCACCAGCACCGCGTGGCCGGAGAGCTGGGACGATGCCTTCCTGTACGCGGAACAGAACGACGTCGTCATCGTGGCGGCTGCGGGCAACCGTGCGGGCGGGCTGACACAGGTGGGTGCGCCCGCCACCATCCCCGGGGTCCTGGCGGTCGCCGGGCTCGACCGGTCCGGGGTGGCGAGCGCCGAGGCATCCTCTGAGGGGGTCACCATCGCGGTCGCCGCACCGTCCGAGAACCTGGTGGGCGGCCTGCCCGGTGGCTTCTACGCCGACTGGTCGGGGACCTCCGGCGCTGCTCCGCTCGTCTCGGGCGTGGCCGCCCTGATCCGGTCCAAGTACCCGGAGCTGTCGGCGGCCGAGGTGGTCAACCGCATCGTGGGCACCGCGAGGGACGCGGGTGCTCCCGGGTTCGACACCCTGTACGGCTACGGCGTGCTCGACGTCGCGGCGGCGGTGGCCGACGGCGTCCAGGTACCGCCCGAGAACCGCCTGGGCAGCATGGCGGAGTGGATCCAGCTCTACCGGCGGGGCGGGCAGACACCCGCCCCCGTCCCGTCGGCGCCGAGCTCCCCGCCGGCGGAAGCGATCCCTGCCCCTCCTGCGCCGGTCGCGGAGGACCCTCTGCGGACCATGCACACCGCGCCCGTGGTCGTGGTCCTCGGGTTCGGCGGTCTGATGCTGGTGGTACTGATGGGTGGCTTCCTCCACGTGCTGCGGGTGCTCCGCCCGGCTGGGCGTTCCGGCCGGGCGGGTCGGCCCGCAGGACAGGACTGAGCGCCTCCGTCACCGCACTGGCGGCCGGGTGGAACGAGCAGGGTGTCGGACCGGTTCCCGGGGCCGTGCCCGAGCTAGTGAAGATTTTCACAAAGGCAGGTAGCATCGGAGTATGGCATCCAAAGCACACTTCTCCGACCGCCCGCGCGTCCTCGTCGTCGGCGGCGGTTACGTAGGCCTGTACGTTGCACACAGGCTGCAGAAAAAGGTCCGGGACCACGGCGGCGTCGTCACGCTGGTCGATCCCCTGCCCTACATGACCTACCAGCCGTTCCTGCCCGAGGTGGCAGCCGGGAGCATCGAGCCGCGCCACGCGATCGTCTCCCACCGCAAGCACCTCCGCAAGACCGAGCTGATCTCCGGCAAGG
>JASLBS010000126.1 GCA_030146405.1 Arthrobacter sp. | reverse complement strand
ACAGGAACAACCGACTACTCACACGACCAGCGAATCAACGCTCTACCCGGCCCTGCTTTCCTTCGCCGTTATGATCACAGCTTATTTCATCCACAATTCGCTTGTCAAATCCCCCCGCATCAGCTAAAAGCCGAACAAAAGAAAACAACACAACGAACCCACCACAAATAAACAGCAATTCCGACAACGCCCGAAAGCACACGAAACCACCACTCAAAAAGGAAAGGGGATGGCCACCCACACCGGGGCAACTCATGAAACATTACACGGCACTCGAGGGACGGGCAAACCAGTGGGTCGTTACCTGCATCACTCGTCGGAGGACCGTCCTGAAGGCCTGCGGAGCGGGCCTTCCTGCTGGCAGAGCAGTACGGAGGCGAACTCGATCAGCCGGTTGATCCGGCAAGGGTGGCGCGGTGCTGGTGCCGTACTCCTCACCCTCCGGGCCCCGCATGCCCATGGCCGGCGAGCTTCCTCCTGCCTGCACCGTCAGGTGCGGAGCCCAGAAGGGCAGCACAGTCCTGCTGGTTCCGACTGGTGGGCGTCGGGACGAACCCGGTGCAGGAATACGATCGAGCGCGTGACGGGGATCACAAGGACGATCTTTCTTCGAGATCACTCCGAAACTCACGTCATGTCCAGTCTCGGTCCGCATGCTCGAGAGTATCGATCCTGAGCAGGATACTGAGTGTGAATATTGATCTACAGAGGACGGAACAATGACGATCTCCCCTCATTCCGGTGCCACCGACGGAGCCGCGACGCTGCCTGTGCACGGGGCCCTTGCCGAGTCCGTACGTAAGTTCGGTATCTCCGTCGAGGATTACATGCTCCCGGCCCGTCATCCCATTCAGATGGTGAGTCCTGACGGCGCTCTCCTCCCTGTGGGTGAGCAGGGTGCCCAGCCCGGGCACGAGTACCCGATCCCGGCCGACATCGAGTTGCTGGCCGCGTACGAACAACTCGTGATCGGCAGGCGGGTTAACGACCAGAACTCGGCCCTCGTCCGCCAGGGACGGATCGCTGTCTATCCCTCGAGCCATGGCCAGGAAGCTTGCCAGGTAGCTGCAGCCCTGTGTCTTGCTGACGGTGATTGGATGTTCCCCACGTATCGGGACTCGGTCGCCATCATGGCCCGGGGCGTCGATGCGATGCAGGTCATGACCTCGTTCCGAGGAAGTTGGCACAGTGGGTACGACCCGCACGAACACAACGTAGGAATACAGTCCACCCCTTTGACGACTCAGCTTCTTCACGGTGTCGGTGTCGCCCATGCTGCGAAGCTGCGCGGGGAGACCACGGTGGTTCTGGCGATGTGCGGGGACGGAGCCACCAGTGAGGGGGACTTCCACGAGGCGCTGAACTTCGCCGCCGTCTTCAAACTCCCTGTCATCTTCTTCGTGCAGAACAACAAGTACGCCATCTCGGTTCCTCTCGCTCAGCAATCTGCCGCCCCTTCACTCGCACACAAAGCAGTCGGTTACGGAATGGCTGGAGAACGCGTGGACGGCAACGACCTCGTCGCACTGCTCGCCGTCCTGCGCCGAGCAGTGGAACTGGCGCGTGAAGGTTCTGGGCCGCTTCTGGTCGAGGCCCACACCTACCGGATGCAGGCACACACGAACGCCGACGACGCCACTCGCTACCGTGAGGACAGCGAGGTCGCCGAATGGCAGACCAAGGACCCCTTGAGCCGGATGACGACCTACCTCACCGACAAGGGTGTACTGAACGACGGGGAGACCGCACGCATCACCGAACATGCAGAAGAGGTCGCCGCCCAACTCCGACAAGGACTCAGCGCAGAGGCCGACATCGACCCGCAGGACCTGTTCAGACACGTGTTCTCCTCCCCCACGACACATCTTGAGAAACAAGCCGCGATGCTCGCCGACGAGCTCTCCCGGGAAGAGGCAGCACGATGACCCAGACACTGACCCCATCGGAGACCAACGGCAACGTGAGCGCGGCAACCGCGAACGCCGCGGCACAGGCTGCGGCATCTGCTGGAGGGCTCCAGTCCGTCACCCTCGCGAAGGCGATCAACACGGCGCTGGCCGATGCCATGACCGCCGATGATGCTGTGATCGTCTTCGGTGAGGACGTCGGCATGCTGGGAGGCGTCTTCCGCATCACCGACGGTCTGACGAAGACCTTCGGTACCGGACGGTGCTTCGACACACCGCTGGCCGAGTCGGGCATCGTCGGCATGGCCGTGGGCATGGCGATGAACGGGATGCGCCCGATCGTCGAGATGCAGTTCGATGCTTTCGCTTATCCTGCGTTCGAGCAGATCGCCAGTCACGTGGCGAAGATGCACAACCGCACGAAGGGGGCTGTGAAGCTTCCGATGGTGATCCGTATTCCCTATGCCGGCGGTATCGGTGGGGTGGAACATCACTGTGATTCCTCCGAGGCGTATTACGCCCATACGGCAGGTCTGAAGGTGTACACACCCTCCACGGTGGCAGATGGTTATCGCTTGCTGCGTGAGGCCATCGATTCCGATGACCCGGTGATCTTCATGGAGCCGAAGAAGCTGTACTGGTCCAAGGATCTGGTGGATCTGGAGGGGTTGCGCGAGGAACATGCCGGGCATATCGCGGCGGGAACCTCGAGCGAGGGCCGGGCGGCGATCGCCCGTTCAGGTACTGATGCCACGTTGATCGCCTATGGCCCTTCGGTGCCTACTGCATTGGCCGCAGCGGCTGCTGCCGCTGAGGAGGGCCGGTCGCTCGAGGTGATCGATGTTCGCTCGATCGTCCCGTTCGATGACGAGACCGTGCAGGTTTCCGTCCGGAAGACCGGCCGTGCCGTGGTCATCGCCGAAGCACACGGGTTCGCCTCCGTGGCGTCGGAGATCGTCGCCCGCATCCAGGAGAGTTGCTTCCATCACCTTGCTGCGCCGGTACGCCGGGTCACCGGATTCGACGTGCCGTACCCCGCTCCCAAACTCGAGCACTACTACCTACCCGGGGTGGACCGCATCCTGGATGCCGTGGATGACCTCCAGTGGGAGGACCAGCTGTGAGTGAGTCACATGTTTTCCTCCTTCCCGATCTCGGAGAAGGCCTTGCCGAAGCGGAGTTGGTCACCTGGTTGGTGTCGGTGGGTGATGAGATCACGGTGGATCAGCCGATCGCCGAGGTAGAGACCGCGAAATCCGTGGTGGAAGTGCCCTCGCCCTATGCGGGTACTGTCGCGGTCCTGCACGGAGAAGCCGGGGACACCCTGGATGTGGGAAAACCGCTCATCTCCGTCACCCCCGTCGGCTCCTCACCCCGGTCATCATCGCCGTCATCATCGCCGTCGTCGCGTTCTGCGGTCGGTTCCGCGAAGGGGCCCGCGACGGCCGAGAGGAACACCCCACCCGTGGCGGAAGCGGCGGCGACGGCGTACCGGGAGGAGGAGAAAGCCGGTTCGGGCAACGTGCTGATCGGTTACGGTACACCCAGCGGCCACGGTCAGGCGCGTCGTACCCGGCGCCGGAAGACCGCGGTTCCGACCCGGACACCACATCCGGTGACCATCCCGGCAGGCCTCCCCGAGGTCGTACCGGCGGTCATCCCCGAGGTACTGCGCGAGGTCGGGACACAGATCGCTGTCAGTTCCCCCCTCGTGCGCAGATTGGCCTACGACAACGGTATCGACCTGCACGTGCTGCACGGCACCGGGACCGCTGGGCTGGTGACGAGACGCGATGTCGAGGCAGCCATCTCGGCCCGGTCCACCCCGGTGGTGCCGGATATGCCGGAAGCACTGGCGACGCCGGAGGACTCCCGGGTGCTTTCCTCTTCCACATCCGGTGGCACGGAGGTGGATCCGCGCACCGGCCTCGCCGTGACGTCCCGGACACCGGTCCGGGGCGTGCGCAAGGTCGTGGCAGCGAACATGTCCCGCAGCCGCACCGAGATACCCGAAGCGACGGTGTGGGTGGATGTCGATGCGACCGCCCTCGTTCGGCTGCGCTCCGACCTGAAGAAGCGGAACCCCGAGGACACCCCGGGACTGCTCGCCTTCATCGCACGTTTCGTCACGTCCGGATTGAAGAAGTACCCGGAGCTCAACACGCGCTTCCAGAGCGCCGGTGCCGGTGATGACGTCGGTCAGGCCGACCCGAAGGAGATCATCGGGTTCGACGGCGTCAATCTCGGGTTCGCCGCGCAGACGGATCGAGGGCTCGTCGTCCCTTCCATCCGCAGGGCCGACAGACTCAGCGCTCGAGGATTGGATGCCGAGATCCGCCGTTTGAGCAGTGTTGCCCGCGAGGGCAGGGCGACTCCTGCCGAGCTGGCCGGTAGTACCTTCACGCTCAACAACTACGGTGTGTTCGGCGTCGACGGATCAGCCGCGATCATCAACTACCCCGAGGCCGCCATGCTGGGGATAGGACGCATCATCGACAGGGCGTGGGTGGTGGACGGTGAGCTCGCCGTGCGGAAGATCGTCGAGCTGACACTGGTCTTCGACCATCGGATCTGCGACGGAGGGGTAGCCAGCGCTTTCCTCCGCCACATCGTCGACGCGATGGAAAGCCCCGCCTCGGCACTTGCCGATCTGTGATCGGTGATACCCGCCGGACGTCACCGGGGAACCAAGGCCAGGGAGAACGGACGTCGTCCTTCCCCAGGAGGCGGATCGATGACGTCCGACGTCGGTGGGGGCGTCCTGGACAGTGCCTGCGGGTCAGGCAGTCTCCGGCCGTACTGACTGGAGTATGCTTCAGCCCGAGGTTCTCCCACGTCTGGAGCAGTGGGATTCTCCTGTCGAGGAGGGCCATGAAGATCGGCAGGAATCGGCCGTTCCACCACCGTCACTTTTCCTACTTCTCGAAGCAGGGCAGAACTGTATGACCCATCAGGACGACCGGCGTTCACCCATCCTGGACGAGGTGGACCACAGCATCCTGGATCAACTCAGGCGTGATGGCCGCATGTCCGTCACTCAGGTCGCGGAGAATGTCCATATCTCGCGCGCCCATGCCTACACCCGGATCGCCCGACTCACGGACGAGGGAGTGCTGACGAAATTCACGGCCCTGGTCGATCCGGTCAAGAGTGGGCGGAGATCCTCGGCCTACGTGACATTGAAGGTCCGTCAGCACTCCTGGCGAGAACTTCGAGAAGAATTGCGCTCCATCCCGGAGGTGGAACACATCGCGCTGGTCGGCGGTGACTTCGACGTGATCCTCCTGGTGCGGGGAGTCGACAACTCGGATCTGCGCCGCATCGTGTTCGACCAGTTGCAGTCCATGCCAGGAGTACTGGACACCCAGACGTTCCTGATCTTCGAGGATGTCGACACCCGCTGACACGCCCGGTCGTCCTCCCGGTAAGGACCGTCCTCACCTCTCGAACGCTCACCGGTTCCTGGAACTCGGCCGAGGAGACTGACAGGCCCCGGGGAGGAGGCGTGCGTGCTGCTCGCAGGTGTCGTGCGAGCTGAGGTGACCGGCCCTAACCCGCCACGGTGCCCTTGAAGACGGGCGCACGTTTGTCCTGGAAAGCACGGAAGCCCTCCACGTAGTCAGGGGTTCCGCAGAGCCTCGCCTGCTCACTGCTCTCCTGCGCGATGGATTCCCACAGGCCCAGGCGTTGGTCGCGGATGTGTGCCACCAGTTCCTTGCTGGCGGCGAACGCACTGGTAGCACCGACGGCTGTCGTCGCCACGATTCCACGGGTCGTCTCCAAGAGTTCGCCCTTCGGCATGGCCCGGCTGAACATTCCCTGCGCGACGGCCTGCGCCCCGCTGATCAGCTCAGCCGTATAGATGAGGTCCAGGGTCCGGTGCATACCCAACCGCTCCGTGAAGTACCAGTGCCCACCGGAGTCCAAGGTGGCACCCAGAGTGGCGAACGGCGAGCCGAACCTGGCGTCCTCCGCCACGTACACCACGTCCGTCGCCAGCAGCAGTCCCAGCCCGACGCCGAGACAGGCGCCCTGCACGGCCGCGAACGTCGGTGCCGGGAAAGCACTCATCTTCTTGAGCAATGGTTCCAGCAGTCCCTCGAGGTACCGTGCTGCGTCGTCACTGTCCGGGTTCACTCCGGAGACATCACGGCCCGCGCAGAAGGCCCGGCCCGTTCCCCTGAGCAGCAGGGCTCGCACGTCACCATTGGCTGCGTTGGTGGCGGCGTCGCCGTATGCGCGGGACAGATCCTCCAGAGCCTGCTCGTCCAAGGCGTTCAACTTGTGCGGTGCGTCCAGCACGATTTCCGCGACGCCCTGATGGATGGTGAGCGAGATCATGGAGCTCCTGTTCTGAAACGTCGGCAGGGCCTAGACGTCGAAGTCGACGGTGACGTCCTTGGTGGTGGGGTGTGATTGGCACGTGAGCACGTACCCTCTGTCCAACTCTTCCTGTTCCAGGGCGTAGTTCTCGTCCATGCTCACGCTGCCCGCGACGACTTTGGCCCGGCAGGTACCGCACACCCCTCCGGCGCAGGCGAAGGGCACATCGGGGCGCACACGCAGGGCTGCATTGAGAACGGACTCCCGGGCATGAGTGGGGCTGGTGACCTCACCTTGCAGTCCATCGAGCTTGAAGGTGATCCTGTAGGTGTCCTGCGTCTGGTCCATCACCACCGGTCGGCCTGCATTGCCTTCCGGCCGGTCCGGCTTACCGGAGGTGAACAACTCGAAGCGGACGTTCTCCGGCTTCACGCCGCGTTCGGTGAGGGTGTCGCGGCAGAGCTGGACCAGCTCGAACGGGCCGCAGAGGAACCACTCGTCGACGTCGTCCGCGCGGATGGCCGTGCCCAGGAGCTGCTGAAGCTTCTCGGCGTCGATCCTTCCACTCAGCAGCGGCGCGATGCGTTGCTCGCGGGAGAGGACATGGTGAATGGCCAATCTCTGCGGATAGGTGTCCTTGAGATCGGCGAGTTCCTCGAGGAACATCACGTCCATGGCGGCCCTGTTGGCATAGATGAGGTCGAACCGGGCGTCCGGGTTCGACGCCAGCAGCGTGCGGGCGATGGCGATGACGGGGGTGATGCCGGAGCCCGCTGCGATCGCCACGAAGCTCGCTTCACCCTTGGCGGCGACCTCCCCTGCCAGATCCTGCGGGTGGTTCATGGAGTTCATGCGGTTGTGCTCCAGAACCTCACCGTAGCGGCCGTGTCTGGACACGAAGGCGCCCATAGGGCTCATGACCTCCACGGTGTGCCCCGCTTCGAGCGCGGTATTGGCCCAGGTGGAGAACTTCCCGCCGAGGTCCTTCTTCACGGCTATCCGGATCTCGCTGGTGCCGTCCTCGAACGTGCGCGGTTCCGCACAGATCGAGTAGCTGCGGCGCACTTCCTGCGGCGTGCCGTTCTCATCCGGAAGGTCGATGCGCAGTGCCACGTACTGGCCGGGCAGATAGTCGAAGTGACCCGCCAGTTCCGCCGGGACGTGGAAGGCGATCTCGATGGCGTCCTGCGTGAGTCGGCGCACTTCCTGCACGGTGAGGGTGTGGAAGGACGGGCGACGACGACCGCTGATCCGTGCCGGTTCGGCGGCATTCCGAGGGGCTACAGGCATGAACTTTCCTCACAGCACCTTGAAGTAGTCGAAAGGTTCTTTGCAGTTCCGGCACACGTACAGGGCTTTGCAGGAGGTGGATCCGAAGCGGGTCAGTTCCCTGGTGTCGAGTGAGGAGCACTGGGGGCACTTGATGGTCAGGGTCAGCCGGATCGGGCCGGTATGACCGCCTTCCGCAGCCTTCCCGGTGGGTGGTGCGATGCCGTAGTCCTGCAACTTGGACTTTCCTGCCTCGCTCATCCAGTCCGTGGTCCATGCGGGAGCGAGGACGAGTTCCACCTCGACCGCCGGGTAGCCTTCCGCGGCGAATGCAGTGGTGAGGTCATCCCGAATCGCGTCCATGGCGGGACATCCAGAGTAGGTGGGGGTGATGGTGATCCGTACGTCCTGGTTCCGGGTCACCTCCACGTCGCGCAGGATGCCCAGGTCCGCGATCGTGAGCACCGGGATCTCGGGGTCGCAGACCCTGGCCGCGATGTCCCAGACCTTCTGGTGGGCGTCGCGCTGGTCGGCCGCCCTCCTGCCGGCTCCACCGATCGTCCCTCCGTCGGACGTTCCGCTCTCGAGCATTGCACCGTCGGGGGAATCGAGGTTCCCGGGGTCGGTGTTCCCGGGGGTCACCAGCTCGCCCCTGGGTGCTCGCGTGCCAGGACCTGCATCTCGGCGAGGATGTAGCCCAGATGTTCGGAGTGCTGGCCGCGGCGTCCACCGCCGGGCGCGGCCGGCACGCCGGGCACCTCGAGGTCGGCCTCTGTCAGGACCTCGCCGATCAGGCGATCGAAGTCGTCCCGCGTACTGGAGGGTGCGACGGCGGCACCGGAGTGCACCAACCGATCGATCACCGCGTCGTCGTCGAACAGTTCGTTCACGTAGGGCCACATCAGACGGAGCCCATGGATCATGCGTAACCGGGATTCGTCCGTCCCCTGGCCCAGACGCAGGATCCACTGGGCGCTGTGGTCCCGGTGGTAATCGACCTCCTTGACCGCTTTCGCCGTGATGGCCGCCAGCGTCGCATCGGTGGACCGGGTCAGGCGTCGGTAGAGCTCGTACTGGTAGAAACTCACCAGGAACTGGCGGGCGATGGTCACCGCGAAGTCACCGTTGGGTTGTTCGAAGAGGTGGGCGGAGCGGAACTCGTGCTCACGTCGGAAATAGGCGAGGTCGTCCTCGGTCTTCTCCCAAGCTCCCCCGGCGTAACTCAGGAAGCTTCGGGCATGGCCGAGTTGGTCGAGGGCAATATTACCCAGCGCGACATCCTCCTCCAGCTCAGGGGCACGGGAGATCCAATGGCCCAGCCGTTGGGCCAGGATCAAGGCGTCGTCCCCGAGCCTCAGGGCGTACTCGGCCGCATCGTCGGTGGGCCTGGTGAGGCCGGTACGGACTTCCAGGGCGATGTCCTCCGGGCGCAGCGCATTACCGGGCGTGATGCGGGTGGCGGTGGCGTTGGCATCTCCACCGGCGACACCGGTGGAGATGTCTCCGTGACCGGCGCTCGCCCCGGGGCTGCTCACAGGTGCTTCACCCCTTCGCTCTTGGTGTAGTAGGTCGCATGCCGGTAGTCCTTGCCCTGCGGTGATTCGAAGAAAGCGCCCTTGGAACCGGGATCACTGGAGGTGATGGCCTCCGCGGGAACGACCCAGACGGAGACGCCCTCATTGCGGCGCGTATAGAGATCCCGAGCGTTGCGCAGCGCCATCTCCGCATCCGGAGCGTGGAGGGAACCGGCGTGGACGTGACTCAGTCCTCGATTGGGTCTGACGAAGACCTCCCACAAACCCCATGCCGTGGACTCCGTCCCTCGATCCACCTGATCATCGCTCGTGACCCGGGGGGCGCCCTGAGCCGCGGGCGCCATCGACGACGCTTCGGCCCGGGCATCGGCTGCTCTCCCGGTCGGGGGTCCGGCAGGAACCTGCCGCGCCCCTCGGATCACGTCAGCCGCACCGCTGGCGGGAACCTCGGGATTGCCGTGCGGGCTCATGCCGCCAGGTCCTTCTGCTTCTTTCTCTGCTTCGCCGCATAGGCGGAGGCTGCTTCCCTCACCCAGGCGCCGTCATCGTGTGCCTGTCGCCGGCGCTCCAGGCGCTGGGCATTACAGGGCCCCCTCCCGGCGAGAACTTCCTGGAACTCGTTCCAGTCCAGCGGCCCGTGCTCCCACTTCTTCGTGGCCTCGTCGAAACGAATGTGGTCATCCGGCAACGTCAGGCCCAGGACCTTGACCTGTTCCGCCATCATGCCGACGAAACGGCTTCGGAGCTCATCGTTGCTGAAGCGTTTGATGTTCCAGGCCATGGACTGTCGGGAGTTCGGCGAATCCTCATCGGGTGGGCCGAACATCATCAGCGAGGGGGCGTACCAGCGATTCACTGCGTCCTGGGCCATGGCCTTCTGCTCCGGGGTCCCGTTGGAGAGCTCCAGGAGGATCTCGAAACCCTGACGCTGGTGGAACGACTCCTCCTTGCACACGCGCACCATTGCCCGCCCGTAGGGACCGTATGAGGCCCGGCACAGGGGGACCTGGTTGCAGATGGCCGCGCCGTCCACCATCCAGCCGATGGCGCCCATGTCGGCCCAGGTACGTGCGGGGTAGTTGAAGATCGAGGAATAGCGTGCCTTACCGGCGATGAGGTCGGCCATCATCTTGTCCCGGGGCTGGCCCAGTGTTTCTGCGGCCGAGTAGAGGTACAACCCGTGACCGGCTTCGTCCTGGACCTTCGCCATGAGGACGGCTTTGCGCTTCAGGCTGGGAGCGCGGGAGATCCAATTGGCCTCGGGCTGCATGCCGATGATCTCGGAGTGGGCGTGTTGTGAGATCTGCCGCAGCAATGTCTTCCGGTAGGCCTCCGGCATCCAATCGCGCGGTTCGATGCGTGAGTCCTCGGCCATGACCCGATCGAAGTCGGCCTGGGCCTCTGCCTCCAGCCGGGCGAGCTGGTCCATGCCCTGCGGTGACGGCTCGGGCATCAACTGCACATTCTGCATTGCCATGATTGCTCCTGATTGAGGCCTACAGGCATCGGGCTTAATTACCGATCGTTCGTTCAGGATATGCGTCCGGGCGGGCGCCGTCAATGGACACGTTGACGATGGCCACCAGGGGAAACGCTGTGAAGACGTATGTTGCAGACTGAATGCTTCGCGACTTCCTCAGGAGACTTGATGACCGCCACCGCGCCCCGGAACAGCCCTGACGGGCCTGCGAACCTCAGCGGGAGAACTCCGTGGAAGATCACTCTGGGTGAACTCGACGAGAAGATGGGCATCCAGATCGTGGAGGAATCGGTGGAGCGGGTGGTGGCAACCATGCCGGTCGAGGGCAACAGGCAGTCGTTCGGGCTCCTGCACGGCGGGGCCTCCCTGGCCGTGGGCGAGGCAGTGGGGTCCTGGGCGGCGGTCATCCATGCCAGCACACTGGGCAAGACGGCTGTCGGGGTGGATGTTTCGGCGACACATCATCGTTCGGCACGGGAGGGTCAGATCACCATCGTTGCCAGACCCATTCACCTCGGGGACACCCTCACGACGCACGAGGTACTCATCACCGACGAAGAATCACGACGGCTGTGCACTCTGCGCATCACCAATCTGCTCCTGAAGCGCACACCGTGACGGTGGTCCCGGGCAATTCCCGGGTACGCATCATCCTCATGATCGACGACCGCATCGAGCCGGGTGGATCGGCCGCCCTCAGGCCCTGGTGATACGGGTCACATGTGCGTATTCTGCTTTGACTACCGATCGTTCGGTAAATCTCAGTCCACTCACCCCCTCGAGGACGCTGTCGTCCTCGATCTGCAGGGAGACACCATGACACATTCGGCACCCACGTCCGAGGGCCATCACAAGATGACTCATGAGCAGCGCAAGGTCCTCGCCGGCACTCTCGTGGGAACCACGATCGAGTGGTACGACTTCTTCATCTACGCCCAGGCGGCCGCTTTCGTCCTGGCAGCCCAGTACTTCGCTCCGGCCGGGGAGGACAATGCCACGCTGGGACAGATCCTTGCGTGGGCGTCCCTGGGTATCAGTTTCCTGTTCCGTCCACTGGGGGCGGTCTTGGCCGGCCACCTCGGCGACAAGTACGGGCGCAAGATCGTCCTTGTTCTGACCCTCGTCGGGATGGGGGCGGCCACCATGCTGATCGGCCTGTTGCCCACGTACGCCGCCATCGGCATCTGGGCGCCCATCCTGTTGATCGTCCTGCGGATCATGCAGGGCATCTCGGCCGGTGGGGAGTGGGGCGGGGCCGCGTTGATGGCGGTGGAGCACGCTCCTCGTCACAAGCGCGGCCTCTTCGGCGCCTACCCCCAGGTCGGCGTGCCCCTCGGCGTGCTCCTGGCCACGGGCTTCATGTTCGTGCTGACCAGCAATCTGACGCCCGAGCAGTTCGAGGCGTGGGGATGGCGGATCCCGTTCCTGTCCTCAGCACTCCTGATCGTCGTGGGCCATCTGATCCGCCGCAGCGTCGATGAATCCCCGGTGTTCAAGGAGATGCAGCTGCGCAAGAAGGAGTCATCAGCTCCCCTGGGCCAGCTGTTCAAGCACAACAAGAGGGAAGTGACACTCGCAGCGCTCATCTTCGTGGCGAACAACGCGGCCGGTTACATGGTCATCGCCTTCTTCGCCTCCTACGGCGCCGGGGCACTGGGCATGGAGCGCTCCGCAACCCTCACCGCGACCCTGATCGGCGGGGTGGGCTGGCTGATCTTCACAATGTTCGGCGGGTGGATCTCGGACAGGATAGGACGTGTACGGACCTTCCAGATCGGCTACGCCATCATCATCGTGTGGGCGGTTCCCATGTGGCTCCTGCTCGACACCGGCTCCCTTCCCCTGTTCGCACTGGCCATCGTCATCCTGACCGTAGGACTCGGACTGTCCTACGGGCCACAGTCGGCCCTGTACGCGGAGATGTTCCCGGCACGGGTGCGGTACTCGGGGGTCTCCATCGGATACGCTCTGGGCTCGATCCTCGGAGGCGCTTTCGCCCCCCTGATCGCCCAGCTCCTGCTCAATGAAACCGGGATGTCCTGGACGATCGGGGCGTACATCGCCGCCCTGGGCCTCGTGTCCCTGATCGCCGTGTCGATGGTCAGCAAGAAGCTCCAGGGCGGGGACCTGCACGTCAAGGAGATCCACGAGGAGTACGTCTCCGCCCACCCGGACACCGACGGTGACCTCGAGGCACCGACGGTCTCCCGCGACAAGCACTGATGCCGCGCAGGGGTCACTGACTCAACAACGGACACATTCCACCGGCCCCTGCCCTCCGACCGCTCTCGGCCATGGGCAGGGAACCGGCGGCCTGTTCCCTGCCGACGGTCGAATCACCGGCAGGGCCGGCCCGTCTTGACGCACCACGGTCCGCATGGGATTCTTTGGCGAACGAACGGTCGGTAAATCGTAGTCGGCGCTGATCCATCTCGTCCGCCACGGCAGGAGCCAACGAATGTCCCCACGTCCCCAGGCCTTCCTCGTCGGCGGCAAGCGCACTGCGGTCGGACGCTACGGAGGATCGCTGGCAGCAGTACGCCCCGACGACCTCGCCGCCACCGTCGTCCGACAAGTGGTCCTCGACGCCGGGATCGACCCGCACACCATCGACGAGGTGATCCTCGGCAATGCCAACGGGGCCGGGGAGGAGAACCGGAACGTGGCTCGCATGGCCTGGCTACTGGCCGGATTCGGCGACACCGTCCCCGGCATCACCGTCAACAGACTCTGCGCCTCAGGACTGAGCGCCATCATCATGGCCTCCCACATGATCAAAGCAGGCGCGGCCGATCTCGTCATCGCCGGCGGAGTGGAATCCATGTCACGGGCCCCCTGGGTCATGGAAAAACCGACGAGCGCCTACGCGAAACCCGGCGAGATCTTCGACACCTCGATCGGCTGGCGGTTCACCAACCCCACCTTCAAGAAGATCGACGGAATGACCCTCTCGATGCCCGAAACCGCCGAAGAAGTCGCCCGTCTCGACAACATCACGCGGGAGGACGCCGACGCTTTCGCCGTGGAATCACACCACAGAGCGCTCACCGCCATCGAGGTCGGCCGCTTCTCCCCGGAGATCGTCCCCGTGACCGTCAAAGGACGCAAGGGCGCCGAAACGGTCGTGGACACCGACGAAGGACCACGCCCGGGGACGACGATGGAGGCACTGGCCGGCCTGCGACCGGTGGTCTCGCACGGCGCCGTCGTGACCGCAGGCAACTCCTCCTCGCTGAACGACGGGGCATCAGCCATTCTCGTCGCGTCCGAGGCAGCCGTGAAGAGATACGGGTTGTCCCCGCGTGCCCGTATCGTCGACGGTGCATCCGCCGGG
Organism: Arthrobacter sp.; assembly: GCA_030146405.1. GTDB lineage: Bacteria > Actinomycetota > Actinomycetes > Actinomycetales > Micrococcaceae > Arthrobacter_D. Next base: position 16,258 of record JASLBS010000126.1, on the reverse strand, counting down.
GTTCCACCACACATCATGGGCATCGGGCCGGTCCCGGCCACGCAGAAAGTACTCGATCGCACGGGGTGGAGCATCGACGACCTCGGCGCGGTCGAGCTGAACGAGGCCTTCGCGACCCAGTCGCTGGCCAGTATCAAGCGCCTCGGCCTGGATCCGGCCGTGGTGAACCGGGATGGTGGAGCCATCGCCCTGGGTCATCCACTGGGTTCATCGGGATCACGACTGGTCGTCACACTGCTGGGCCGCATGGAACGCGAGGGGGCCGCCCGGGGGCTGGCGACGATGTGCGTGGGCGTCGGTCAGGGCACCGCACTCCTCGTGGAAGGCCTGTGATGGATCAGCCCGGAGAGCGACTCACCACGCACTTCACCGCGCTTCGTCTCCAGGAGCAGGACGACCGACTCCACGTCAGCCTCGACCGACCCGAAGTACGCAACGCCATCGACGCGACCATGGTGGACGAACTGCACACCGTGTGCGGGTACCTCGAGCGCGTGGCGAAAATACTGATCATCTCCGGGACCACGATCGGCGATCGCGGGATCTTCGCCTCAGGAGCGGACATCGCCCAGTTGCGGGAGCGACGCCGCGAGGATGCGCTGAGCGGGATCAACTCCCGGATCTTCGATCGGCTCCATCAACTACCCATGCCCGTGATCGCCGCGATCGACGGCTTCGCCCTGGGCGGGGGCGCGGAACTGGCCTACGCGGCGGACTTCCGGATCGCCACTGCCCGGCTCGAACTCGGTCAGCCCGAGGCCGGGCTGGGTATCATCGCCGCTGCCGGTGGCATGTGGCGGCTCAAGGAGCTCGTCGGTGAGCCCGTCGCCCTGGAGATCCTGCTCGCGGGCCGGATCCTCGACGCCGAGGACGCCCTCGCCCTGCACCTCGTCACAGAGATACACTCCCCCGAGGACCTCCTCGCAGCCGCTCACGCGCTGGCCGACCGGATCGCACGACAGGATCCACTCGCTGTACGGATCTCGAAGCGCATCTTCTCGGCACCCCGTGCGGCGCACCCGCACATCGATGATCTCGCCCAGGCCGTGCTGTTCGAGTCCCAGGCCAAGTTCGACCGCATGCAGGCTTTCCTGGACCGTAAGAGATCTCCTGCCGGATCGGATGGCGAGAGGGAGCACACCGCGACTACGCTTCATCAGGAGACCGACGCATGAGGAACCATCGTTCCCGGAGCATCCCGGATATCACCGGAGTCCTCGGAGGGGGTCGCATGGGCGCCGGGATAGCACACGCCCTCCTCATCGCCGGTTCGGATGTCACGGTCGTGGAGCGTGATGCCGAGGCCGCCGGTCATGCCCGCGAACGGATCGAACGTGATCTCCTGGCATCCATCGAACGCGGGACGGCCGAGGAGACCTTCGAGGAACTCGCAGACCGGCTCGCCATTTCCTCGGATTCTGGTGATCTCGCGGCGGTAGGTCTGGTCGTCGAAGCCGTCCCTGAGTCGTGGGACCTGAAAGTGGCCGCGCTCCAGGAGGTCGAGCGCCGCCTCTCCCCCACGGCATGGCTCGCGACGAACACGTCCTCCTTGTCCGTGAACGGACTGGCTGAGCACCTGGAGCGACCCGAACGGTTCTGCGGCCTGCACTTCTTCAACCCGGTCCCGGCATCGAAACTCGTCGAGGTCGTCGTCTCGAGAACCACGTCCGCCGAGTTGCAGGATCTCTCCGTCCGGTGGGTGCAGGATCTCGGGAAGACGCCGGTCGTGGTTCGCGACGCTCCCGGATTCGCATCGTCACGGCTTGGCGTGGCGATCGCCATCGAAGCCATCCGCATGGTGGAGGAAGGCGTCGCCTCGCCGGCCGACATCGACAACGCGATGGTCCTGGGCTATAAGTTCCCCGTCGGCCCCCTGGCCCTCACCGACATCGTCGGCCTGGATGTGCGTCTCGGGATAGCGGAGTACCTGGCATCCACGCTAGGTCCGCGGTTCGAGCCTCCTCAGCTCATACGGGACATGGTCGATCGTGGCGAGCTCGGACGCAAGAGCGGCAAGGGTTTCTTCACCTACGACACCTAGCCCGGCTGCCCCGGCTGCCCCGAACGCCTCGGGTAGCGGGATCACCCCGTACCGGTGGTGACCGTGAATGCCTCTCCTCCCCATGGCCGCGCGATGTGACCTGGGTTATCGTAGGACATACCGAACGATCGGTCAGGACTCGAGTGGTTGCCTGCACTCGCTGTCCCAGTGAAAGGACCTCCGTGGTGATACAGACCCAGACCATTCTTCCCAGCTATGTTCAGGGACAGTGGTGGACGCCGACAGAACCCCGGAGCACCACGGACGTCATGGACGCCTCGACGGGTGAGGTCGTGGCTCGCGTGTCGACCGAGGGTCTCGACATCTTTGCGGCAGTGGAGTTCGCCCGCACGATAGGTCAACGCTCACTCGGCGAATTCACCATCCACGAACGGGCGCTCAAGCTCAAGCAGATCGCCCAGTACCTGACCGAGCACAAACAGGCACTCTACGATGTCTCCTATCTGACCGGGAGCACACTGAAGGATCATTTCTTCGATATCGACGGTGGGATCGGCACCCTCTTCACCTTCTCCTCGAAGGGCCGCCGCGAATTGCCCAATGCCAACGTCATCATCGACGGAGCCGTGGAGCAGCTGTCGAAGGACGGGTCATTCCTAGGTGAACACGTGTACTCCCGCATGCCCGGGGTGGCCGTGCAGATCAATGCGTTCAACTTCCCCGTGTGGGGTTTCCTGGAGAAGTTCGCGCCGTCCTTCCTCGCCGGGATGCCGACCATCGTCAAGCCCGCGACGCCGACAGGGTACGTCACCGAGGCCTGCGTGCGGTTGATGGTCGACTCCGGGATCCTGCCGGAGGGCTCGCTGCAGTTGATCTCCGGATCGGCCCGGGATCTGCTCGATCACCTGGACTACCGCGATCACGTGGCTTTCACCGGATCCTCCGGAACAGCACGAACACTCCGCCATCATGACAACGTCCTCAACCAGGGGGTCAGGTTCACGGCGGAGACCGATTCCCTCAATGCCGCGATCCTCGGCCCGGACGCCACGGTAGGCACGCCCGAGTTCGAAGCTTTCGTGAAAGCGGTATTCGTCGAGATCACGTCGAAGGCAGGCCAGAAGTGCACGGCGATACGTCGCGTCATCGTTCCGCACGACCGTGTCGAGGACCTCGTTGCCGCCGTGGCCGAGCGGGTCGAGCAGCGTGTGGTGATCGGGGATCCGCGCACCGAGGGGGTGACGATGGGTGCCCTTGCCTCCAAGGACCAACAATCCGAAGTGCGGAGGGCTGTCGAGCGTCTGATCGCCGCTGGAGGGGCCGTGCGCCTCGGGGGGCCGGATGCGTCCCCGGGTGATGCGGATGCTGATGCCGGTGCATTCTTCCCCGTCACGATCCTGTCCTTCGACGACCCGCTGACGCCGGAAGTACATTTCGTCGAAGCCTTCGGCCCCGTCACCAGCATCATCGGGTACTCCGATATCGACGACGCCGTACACCTGGCAGCCCTGGGGGGCGGATCGCTGGTGGCGACCGTGTGCACCAATGACGGTCCCACCGCGGCCCGTTTCGCTGCCGGGATCAGTGCCCATCACGGCCGGATCCATTACCTGAACCGTCAGGACGCCAAGACCTCCACCGGTCACGGCTCCCCCATGCCGCACCTCATCCACGGGGGGCCCGGTCGCGCGGGCGGCGGCGAGGAGCTCGGAGGTGTCCGGGGCGTGAAGCACTACATGCAGCGCACCGCCATCCAGGGCCCCCCGGACATCCTCACCGCCATCACCGGCGTGTGGCACCGCGGCGCGGCAGCTCGAACGGTCACCAGGGAGGGCCTGGACGCAGGAACGGCCATCCATCCCTTCCGCAAGTCACTCGAGCACCTTCGCATCGGCGACCAGTTCGCGTCCGAGCTACGCACGGTGACGCTCGAGGACATCAGCGACTTCGCCGAGAAGACCGGCGACACCTTCTACGCGCACACCGACGAGGAAGCCGCCACAGCCAACCCCTTCTTCCCGCGGCGGGTCGCACACGGCTACCTACTCGTCTCGTGGGCGGCAGGCCTGTTCGTCGACCCCGCTCCGGGACCCGTGCTGGCGAACTACGGGTTGGAGCACCTGCGATTCATCACACCTGTCACCTATGACGACGCCATCCGGGTGACCCTGACGGCGAAGCAGATCACCCCCCGGGTGACGGACGAATACGGAGAGGTCTGCTGGGACGCGATCCTGCACAACCAGAACGACGAGATCGTGGCGACCTACGACGTGCTGACACTGGTCGCGAAGGCCTGGCCCGTCGCCTGACAACAGTGCAGGAAGCGAAGGGCCCCGGTTGGAACCGGGGCTCTTGCTGTGTCCGAAGGAGTGATGAGCTACGGGGTTCGTAGTCCGGAGAAGGCGAGAGCCACGACGGTGTCAGCCAGCTCACCGGTGGATGCACCCACTTCAGGCTTGTACCAGTCGACGATCGAGTTGATCATCCCCAGCAGTAGTCGAGCTGCCGACCGGCTACTGAGATCAGTGCGGATGGATCCTTCCTCCTGAGCCCGTTCGATGAACGCTGCTACCTGACCGGTGATGGATCGCCGACGCTCGAGTGCCCGGAGTTCGACGTCGGAGTTCCCCCTCAGACGCAGCAGAAGGGTCACGTACGGCATCTGTTCGACCAGCACGAAGACCGTGCGCCGCATCACGTGCTCGAGCCGCTCGAGATCGGACACCGCGGCGCTGTCCTCGGAGGCGATGACATTCTCGAGGGCGTCGAGGGCCCGGCTGAGGGCCTGGTCGAGAATCTCCTCTTTCGATTCGACGTGGTGGTAGATGGCCGACTTGGAAATTCCGAGGCGGTCGGACAGGGTTCCCATCGACGTCGCATCGTACCCGTGCAGGTTGAAGACCTCGACGCAGACACGGAGCAGGGTCTCGCGGTCGTAGCCCGGCCGGCCCCTGCGCGGTGAGAGCGCGGGTGTCGGTGCGTGGGTCATGAAGGGCCTCTGTTCGACGGGAGAATGACAATCCTGAAGGCACGAGTCTATGACGGGTCAGGCTGCTCTCGTGCCGGTCGTCAGAGCCGGGACCGGCAGGTCGACGCCTAGTTTTTGCTTCGACGGTCGTAGACCCGGCGGAGTTTGCCCGAGGATCGGGCCAGGGTGTCCGGCTCGGCGATCAGGACGGAGGCGGAAGATCCGATCTTCGTCTTGATGTCGTGCAGGAGCTTCAGTGCGCCGAGCTCGGCGGCTGCTACGGAGGCCTGCTCGCGGCGTTCGATGGTGATCGTCATCTGATCCATTCGATCGGGCCGGGTGATTTCCAGGGTGAAGTGAGGGCTCAGTTCAGGCACCTGGAGGACGAGTTCTTCGATCTGGGAAGGAAAGAGGTTCACCCCGCGCAGGATGATCATGTCATCGGAGCGGCCGGTGATCCGGCCCATTCGCCGATGGCCGGGCCGTTCGCTCCCAGGAAGCAGACGGGTGAGATCATGCGTACGGTAGCGGATGATCGGCAGCGCTTCCTTGGTGAGCGCGGTGAAGACGAGTTCGCCCGGACGACCCGTCTCCTGGACCTCATCGGTGAACGGGTCGATGATCTCGGGGCGGAAGTGGTCCTCCCAGACATGGGCTCCGTCCTTGGAGTGCCCCGACTCACCGGCCACTCCCGGTCCCATGACCTCGGAGAGGCCGTAGATGTCGCACGCATCGATGGCGAAGGTCGTCTCGATCTCGCGCCGCATCTCCTCCGTCCATGGCTCCGCACCGAGGATCGCGGTGCGCAGCGAGGTCTTCTTGGGGTCGAGCCCGGCCTTCGTGAAACCATCGGCGATGGTCAGCAGATAGGTGGGGGTGGACAGGATGGTCTGCGGTTCGAAGTCATGGATCATCTGGACCTGCTTCTCGGTCTGCCCGCCGGACATCGGGATGACCGCGCACCCGAGGCGTTCGGCGCCGTAGTGAGCCCCGAGACCACCGGTGAAGAGTCCGTACCCGTAGGCGTTGTGCACCTTGTCCCCCGGACGCATGCCCGAGAACCGGAAGCAGCGGGCCACGAGCGTCGCCCAGGTCTGGAGATCGTTCTCCGTGTAGGCGACCACCGTGGGTTGGCCGGTCGTTCCGGAGGAGGCGTGGATGCGGCGCACATCGCTCATGGGGACGGCGAGGGACTTGAAGGGGTAGGCCTTCCTCAGGAACTCCTTGTCCGTGTACGGGAAGAGTTGAAGATCATCGAGGTCCTTGAGATCACCGGGGTGCACCCCGTGGTGATCGAAGAGTTCCTGGTATGCCTGAACGTTCTCGTAGGCGTAGTGAAGTGTCCACCGGAGCCGATCGAGCTGCAGCGACTCGATCTGGTCCCGGCTCATGGTTTCCTCGAGGTCGGGCTGCGATCGATCAGCGATGACGACCGCGGGGGTGTACGGGTTGGGCACGGAACACGTGGTCATGATCTGGCTCCCTCGGACTTCTGGATCGAGGTGGCGGAGGACGTGGAGTATGGACCGGAGGGCTCCGATGACACCGCCGTTCCTTGTCCCGGTGACGGGTGATCATGGTCCGGCCCGGAACTCGTTCCCGGTTCTGCCTCCGGCGTCGAGGCCGGACTCCGTGAAGGATTCGGGATGGTCCGGCTGCGTCCTCGGAATTCGGCCACGAGGACGTCGTCGGCCCTCACCTGGATGTCGTAGACCCCGCTGCGTCCGGCCTGGGCTCGAACGACGCCCTCGGCAACGAGCGTCTGGCCCTGACGGACGGAGGAGATGAAGTTGATATCGGCGCCGGCACCCACGGTGATGGTGTCCGCACTGCCGGAGGGAGAATTACAGGCCAGTGCGAAACACGTGTCCGCGAAGGCGAAGATCATCCCGCCGTGGGCCATCCCGTAGCCGTTGAGCATGTCCTCGCGCAGTTTCATCGTGATCTGCGCGTAGCCCTCCTCGATTCGCATCACCTCGATGCCCATCCAGCGAGAAGCATGGTCTGCGGACAGGAGCGGGTGGTCCTGGGACATCGATGTCTCCTCATCATTCACTACCGAATGTTCAGTAGATAATGTTCGGATGGTGCTGTCAACCACCAGCGGTTGGATCAAACGCTCCAGGAGTCGCACCGGCCATGCTCATTCCTTCTCCACTAGCCCTGCGGCAGCTCACTCACCGCCCGAGGAGGCAAAGGTGAATCCGGCTCATCTGTCCCACCCTAGGACGCAGGGTGCGCCGTCCGGGCAGGGTGGTGCAGGTCGGCGAAGAACTGCTCCAGCTCCTCCTGAGCATCGAGGGGTATCACTGCGGCGACGTACTGGTCCGGGCGGACCACGACCACGACGCCGGAGCGGTCGAGACCACGCAGCTCGAAGATGTCCGCCGCCGGATCCGCGGCGTAGACCTTCTCGTAATCGATCAAGCCGAAGGGTCCCACAGCTGGTGTGAAGACCTGTGGAACGAGACCGATGTCCACCTGGGTGTGGTCCTGCTGGTAGATGACCTTCACGTCGAACCACGCATCGACGCCTACCCCTGCCGGGGTGACCGCCAGGGGGGAATCGGGCGCGGTCGCTATCCACTCGGCGAAATCGGTGGTCTTCGATGGCGCACCGAGGGTAGCGATGTCGGTAAAAACGTAGATACGCCACCGTCCATCGGCCGTCGCATGGTGACCGAGCTGCATCGGCACGCCATCACACACCCGGACCACCGGCGCGGACTTGAAGCGCTTACCAAGGGTGAACCCCTGGGCGCGATGCTGATGGACCGGCTCGGCGATGAGCATGGAGGGCTTGTACTGCGTCATGAAGCCGGCAGGAAATTCGGCGGTGCGCACATAGAAGTCCTCGAGTTCCGAAGGGTCCTCGAATTCCTCCGGTCGTTTCGCCATGAGGGCGGACCACTGCTTGTCGAAGGCGATGAGTTCCTTTGCCACGATCTGGCGTTCGGCGGAATAGGTTGCCAGCAGGCTTTCGGGGCTGCGTCCCTCGAGGACATGACCGAGTTTCCAGCCGAGGTTGAACCCGTCCTGCATCGAGACGTTCATGCCCTGACCGGCTTTGGCGCTGTGGGTGTGGCAGGCATCGCCGGTGATGAAGACCCGCGGCGTCCGGGTGCCGATGTCCGCAGGGAGGACGTCGTCGAAGCGATCGGTCAGGCGGTGTCCCACCTCGTAGACGCTGTGCCAGGGGACGTTGCGCACATCCAGCGTGTAGGGGTTGAGAATGGCATTGGCTTTGGCAATGATCTGCTCGAGGCTCGTCTCACGCACGGCCCCGTTGTCGTGCGCGTCCGTCTCGCCGAGGTCGACGTACATGCGGAAGAGATGCCCACCTTCACGTGGGATCAGGAGGATGCTGCCGCCGTTCCCGGATTGGATGGCGCACTTGCGGCGGATGTCGGGGAAGTCGGTCACGGCAAGGACGTCCATGACGCCCCAGGCATGGTTGGCCTTGTCCCCGATGAGGGAACAGCCGATCGCCTGGCGGACCTTGCTGCGGGCGCCATCGGCTCCTACGACGTACTTCGCGCGAACAACGCGTTCCTGCCCTTGCCCGGCACCCACAGTCCCAGTCAAGGTCACCGTTACCGGGTAGTCGAAATCGCCGGTGACCTGGAGCCCGGAGAACTCGTAACCGAAGTCGGGTTCCATGCGGGTAGGTGAGTTCTTCATGAACTCGGCAAAGTAGTCCAGGACCCGCGCCTGGTTGACGATCAGGTGCGGGAACTCACTGATGCCCGTCGGGTCGTCGTCGACCCTTGCGGTGCGGATGATGTGCGAGGAATTGTGGGGGTCCGGCTTCCAGAAGGCCATCTCGACGATCTGGTAGGCCTCTTCGGTGATTCGCTGGGCGAAGCCGAACGCCTGGAACGTCTCCACACTGCGTGCCTGGATGCCGTCGGCCTGGCCGATGGCCAATCTCTCCGCTCGACGTTCGACGATGCGGGTAGTGATGCCGGGAAACTGTGAGAGCTGCGCGGCCGCGATCATTCCTGCCGGACCGGTACCGATGATCAGGACATCGACCTCCTCCGGAAGATCGGCGGGCCGGTCTACTCCGACGCCTGCTGTGGGTTGAGTGCGGGGTTCACCGGAGACGTAACCGTGGTGGTGGAATTGCACGAGCTGTCCTCACGTCGTCGTGGCATCGAAGAGTTCGTGTTCTACACGCGAACGGCTCGGTCTACTGTTGCTCGGCGATACTACTGCCCACCTGTGACCCAGACAACATCGGAGTGATCGACCAGCAACGGTTCCCCTTTCGACGACGGCATCGGGCCCGGAAGGATACAGAGCCCTTGACGATGTGAGTCAGGTCACCCTAAAATTCGTATACGATTTTATATCCGATTGAATCCCCGAAGGAGTGGATCATGCGGAAAGTGACGCAGGACGTGCTCGCTGCAGCGGGCAAGGTCATCGCAGTACATATCAACTACCCCAGCCGAGCAGCACAACGCGGTCGCACTCCCGACCAGCCCTCCTACTTCCTCAAGCCCTCGTCATCGCTCGCCCTGACGGAGCGGACGGTCGAGCGACCAGCGGGATGCGAGCTGCTCGCGTTCGAGGGGGAGATCGCGCTGATCATCGGTATCCCGGCACGCCGTGTGTCCATCGACGATGCCTGGAGCCACGTGGCGTGGGTGACTGCGAGCAACGACCTCGGGGTCTATGACCTGCGGTATGCCGACAAGGGTTCCAACCTTCGATCCAAAGGAGGGGATGGCTTCACGCCGGTGGGCCCGGGCCTCTTACCTGCCGGCGAGATCGACCCCGCCGCGCTGCGGATCCGCACCTGGGTCGACGGCGCCCTCGTGCAGGACGACACCACGGCGGACCTGCTCTTTCCCTTCGCGCGACTCATCGCCGACCTGTCGCAGCTGCTGACACTCGACACCGGTGACATCATCCTCACGGGTACCCCGGCAGGAGCTTCCGTCGTAGTCCCCGGAAACATCATCGAGGTCGAGGTCACCACCACCGACGGGCGATTCGCCACCGGACGACTCACCACCCGTGTCATCGAAGGCATGAAGCCGTTGGAGGAGTTCGGTGCCCGACCAAGAATCGACGACCTACAGCGCGAGGAAGCCTTCGGATCCCGCGAGGCGGCAGGAATCTCCACCCCCCGATCGGTCCTCACTCCCGAGCTGAAGACCAAGCTCGAATCCCTCGCCACGGCCACCCTGTCCTCGCAACTGCGCAAGCGCGGTCTCGACAACGTCAGCATCGACGGACTGCAGGCGACCCGCCCGGACCAGCGCGTGGTGGGTCTTGCCCGTACCCTGCGCTTCGTACCGAATCGTGAGGACCTCTTCACGACCCACGGGGGCGGGTACAACGCGCAGAAACGAGCCATCGATTCCATCGGCGAGGGCGAGATCCTCGTCATGGAGGCGAGGGGGGAGAAGGGCACCGGCACCATCGGGGACATCCTCGCACTGCGCGCCCAGGTCCGCGGTGCGGCAGCGATCGTCACCGACGGCGGCGTCCGCGACTTCGCAACGGTGACAGCCATGGACATCCCCGTCTACTATGCCAATCCGCACCCCGCGGTCCTGGGACGGCGCCACATCCCCTGGGACACCGACATCACCATCGCCTGTGGTGGTGCCACCGTCCAACCCGGCGACATCATCGTCGCTGACGCCGATGGGATCCTCGTTCTTCCCCCGGCTCTCGCGGAAGAACTTGCGGAGGACTCACTGGCACAGGAACGCGAGGAGATATTCATCGCCGACATGGTTCAGCAGGGGCACGGCGTCGACGGCCTCTACCCTATGAATGCGCAGTGGCGTGCCCGTTACGAGCAGCAGACCAGGAACACCGATGCCTGACACGGACACGGTTCCGAGCAGTAAGTCCGAGCGCGCCTATAGCACGGTCAAAACACGAATCATCGAGGGGATCTACTCGCCCGGGTACCGTCTCGTACTCTCGACGATCGCCGGAGACCTCGGGGTGAGTGTCGTCCCGGTGCGTGAGGCCATCCGGCGACTTGAAGCCGAAGGGCTGGTGACGTTCCAGCGCAACGTGGGCGCAACCGTCGCCGGGATCGACCCCATCGAGTACCTCTACACGATGCAAACCCTGAGCATCGTCGAAGGCGCTGCTACAGCTCTCTCCTGCCCTCTCATCGGGCCGGACGACATCGCACGGGCCCGGGCGGTCAACGGTGAGATGCGCGCATGCCTCGAACACTTCGACCCCGTGCGCTTCACCCGGCTCAACCAGGACTTCCACAGCGTCCTGTTCGAGAGTTGCCCGAACCCTCACATCCTGGATCTCGTCCATCGAGGCTGGGCCCGCTTGGCTTCCATGCGCTCCTCGATCTTCCGCTTCGTCCCCGGCCGCGCGCATGATTCCGTCGAGGAACACGAAGCACTCCTTCAACTCATCGAATCCGGCGCGGATGCCGCCGATGTGGAACGCGCCGCCCGCCTCCATCGCAGTGCAACCCTCGACGCTTATCTCGCTCGAACGCGCGCAGAATCCAGTTAGGACACCTCATGACCAGCACTCACCGCAACGCGGTCGAGCACCACGTGCCCGAGAACCTGCCCTCCTCCCTCCAGCACTACATCGGCGGCCGGTTCGTCGACTCGATGGGCGGAGCAACCTTCGACGTCCTGGACCCGGTGTCCAACAAGAACTACGCCACAGCCGCTGCAGGGCAGAAGGAGGATATCGATGCCGCCGTCGCCGTCGCCCGCGATGCCTTCACCCGGGGGCCCTGGCCCCGCATGAAACCGCGGGAACGTTCCCGTGTGCTGAACCGCATCGCTGACGCCGTCGAGGCCCAGGAGTCGCGCCTCGCCGAACTCGAGACCTTCGACACGGGCCTACCCATCACCCAGTCCAAGGGCCAGGCCCTGCGGGCGGCAGAGAACTTCCGTTTCTTCGCCGACCTGATCGTCGCGCAGTTCGACGACGCCATGAAGGTCCCCGGTTCGCAGATCAATTATGTGAACCGCAAGCCCATCGGGGTGGCAGGCCTCATCACGCCGTGGAACACCCCCTTCATGCTGGAGTCCTGGAAACTCGCGCCCGCCCTGGCCACCGGTAACACGGTCGTGCTCAAGCCGGCCGAGTTCACTCCCCTGTCCGCCTCGCTCTGGGCTTCGATCTTCAAGGATGCGGGTCTGCCCGACGGCGTCTTCAACCTCGTCAACGGCCTCGGTGAGGAAGCCGGCGATGCCCTGGTGAAGCACCCCGATGTACCGCTGATCTCCTTCACCGGTGAGACCACCACCGGCCGGACGATCTTCCGCAACGCCGCGGCGAACCTCAAGGGCCTGTCCATGGAGCTCGGCGGCAAGTCTCCCTGCGTCGTCTTCGCCGACGCGGATATCGACGCCGCCATCGACTCCGCCCTCTTCGGTGTGTTCTCCCTCAACGGGGAACGCTGCACCGCCGGCTCCCGCCTCCTCGTCGAACGCCCGGTCTACGACGAGTTCTGCGAGAAATACGCGGCCCGGGCGAAGACCATCGTGGTCGGGGACCCGCACGATCCGAAGACCGAGGTCGGCGCCCTGGTCCACCCCGAGCACTACGACAAGGTCGCCTCCTACGTTGAGATCGGCAAGACCGAAGGCAGGCTCCTCGCCGGTGGCGGCCGGCCCGAGCACCTGCCCGAGGGCAACTACATCGCCCCCACGGTCTTCGCGGATGTCTCCCCAGACGCGCGGATCTTCCAGGAGGAGATCTTCGGCCCCGTCGTCGCCCTCACCCCCTTCGACACCGACGAGGAAGCCCTGGAGCTCGCGAACAACACGAGATACGGACTCGCCGCTTACATCTGGACGCAGAACCTCACCCGCGCCCACACGTTCGCCCATGCCGTCGAAACCGGCATGGTCTGGCTCAACAGTCACAACGTCCGCGACCTGCGCACCCCCTTCGGCGGCGTCAAGGCCTCAGGCCTGGGCCACGAGGGTGGTTACCGTTCCATCGACTTCTACACGGACCAGCAGGCCGTCCACATCACCCTTGGCACCGTCCATGCACCCAAGTTCGGCAATGTCGAGGACTCCGTGGCCAACGAGGGCTGAGCACCGGACCCCACCCATTCTTTCCTCACCCGTTCGAAGAAAAGAGACCCCTATGACGAGCTTCGTCCCGACTCCCACCCTTCCCGCCCCGGACATCGTCCGCTGCGCGTACATGGAGATCGCGGTCACCGACCTCGCCAGATCCCGTGAGTTCTACGTCGATGTCCTCGGCCTGCACGTCACCGAAGAGGACGAGCAAGCGATCTACCTGCGTTCACTCGAGGAGTTCATCCACCACAACCTCGTCCTGCGCCAGGGGCCCGTGGCTGCCGTCGCGGCCTTCGCCTACCGCGTCAGGTCTCCGGCCGAGGTCGACGCCGCCGACGCCTACTACCGTGAGCTGGGCTGCCGGACCGAACGCCGCACCGAGGGATTCACCAAGGGTGTCGGTGATTCCGTGCGGGTCGAGGACCCGCTCGGTTTCCCGTACGAATTCTTCTACGCCGTCGAGCACGTCGAGCGGCTCACGCAGCGCTACGACCTCTACTCCGCCGGCGAACTGGTCCGGCTCGACCACTTCAACCAGGTCACCCCCGATGTCCCGCGGGGACGCAAATACCTCGAGGATCTCGGCTTCCGTGTCTCCGAGGACATCCAGGATTCAAACGGCGTCACCTATGCCGCCTGGATGCACCGCAAACAGACCGTGCACGACACCGCGCTGACCGGTGGTGATGGGCCCCGCATGCACCATGTCGCCTTCGCCACCCACGAGAAGCACAACATCATCCAGATCTGCGACAAGATGGGCGCCCTGCGCATCAGCGACCGGATCGAGCGAGGTCCCGGACGGCACGGGGTCTCCAATGCGTTCTACCTGTACATCCTCGACCCGGACGATCACCGCATCGAGATCTACTGCCAGGACTACTACACGGGAGACCCTGACAACCCGACCATCACCTGGGACGTGCACGACAACCAGCGCCGCGACTGGTGGGGCAACGCGGTCGTCCCCTCCTGGTACACAGAGGCATCCCTCGTCCTGGACCTCGACGGGAACCCGCAGCCCGTCATCGAGCGGGAGGAGAAGAGCGAGATGGCCGTCACCGTGGGGGCCGACGGCTTCTCCTACACCCGGAAGGACGGCAAGGACGCGGAGGGCTTCAAGCTCGGCGCCCAGCTCTGATCTTTCCATCGTGGTGCCCGTCCCGCTGATCGAGGTGCAGGACCGGCACCCGGAGGCCCCCGAACTGCCCGACCACCTGAGGAGTATTCCAATGCTCGACCCCGCGACAATCGAGGTCATCGCCGATGAACTGCTGGAGGCCGGCCGCAGCTGCGTCCCGGCCCCCCTGCTGACCGCCCGCTACCCGGGAATGACGATCGAGGATTCATATGCGGTTCAGCGGTTGTGGCGGCAACGGAACGAGGACGCCGGCCGCAGGCTCGTGGGCCGGAAGATCGGCCTCACCTCACGGGCCATGCAGGCTGCGACCGGCATCACCGAACCCGATTACGGTGCAATCTTCGACGACATGGTTCTGGAGACCGGGTGCTCGGTGGAGTGGATCCGGTATTCCCACCCACGGGTCGAGGTGGAACTCGCCTTCGTACTCAAGGACGACCTCAGCGGCCCGGGCTGCACGATCTTCGATGTCCTGAACGCCACGGATTACGTGGTGCCCGCCCTGGAGATCCTGGACTCCCGGATCGAGATGGAGGGACGCACCATCGTGGACACCATCTCGGACAACGCGGCGATGGGGGCCATGGTGGTCGGTGGACGGCCGGTGCGTCCCCACGCCGTGGACCTGCGCTGGGTCAGCGCGATTCTCTACAAGAACCAAGTGGTCGAGGAGACCGGGGTGGCCGCCGGTGTACTCGATCATCCCGCCGCCGGCGTGCACTGGTTGGCCAACAAGATCGCCGCGCACGGGGAGGGGCTGAAGGCCGGCGACATCATCCTCGCCGGCTCCTTCACCCGACCGATGTGGGTCCACGAGGGCGACACCGTCCACGCCGACTTCGGACCGCTGGGAGCAGTGACATGCCGTTTCATCTAGCACCCACCTTCGCCGACGTCCTCGAGGCAACCGGCCGCCCGCTCACCGGGATGTGGGTCTGCTCGGGTAGCCCCCTCATTGCGGAGATCTGCGCCGGATCCGGACTCGACTGGTTGTTGGTGGATGCCGAGCACAGCCCCAACGGACTCGAGTCGATCCTCGCCCAGCTCCAGGCCGTCCACGGTTATCCCATCTCCACCCTCGTCCGACCACCGGCCAATGAGACGGTCCTCATCAAGCAGTACCTGGACCTCGGTGTCCAGAACCTCCTCATACCCATGGTGAACACCGTGGCGGACGCCGAAGCTGCCGTTGCGGCGACCCGCTATCCGCCCGAAGGGGTGCGAGGGGTGGGCTCGGCACTGGCTCGCGCTGCGCGCTGGAACCGCGTCCCGAACTACCTCGGCTCCGCGGCCGGAACGATCAGTGTGACGGTGCAGATCGAATCCGCAGCCGCCGTCGAAACCGTGGAGGACATTCTTGCGGTCGAGGGGGTGGACGCGATCTTCGTCGGGCCCTCCGACCTCGCGGCGTCCATGGGGGTCCTCGGTCAACAGGAACACCCGGACGTGCGCGACGCCGTCGAACACTGCCTCCTGGCAGCGTCCAGGACAGATAAACCAGCGGGAGTCAACGCGTTCAATCCGACGACCGCCCGTCACTACCTCGACGCGGGCGCCGACTTCATCCTGGTCGGAGCCGACGTCGCCCTCCTCGCACATGGCTCCGAAGCCCTCGCCGCCGAGTTCATTCCTCCCGCCGCCACCGACGGTGGCACCTCTCCCGTCAGCTACTGACTCCTCGAGCTCCCTTGCTGACACAAGCTCCCACCCTCGGCCCGCTGAAAGCCCTCGGTGCTGGCTCCGGCGGGCTTGGCCGGCCGGACCTGACTCAGTGCGATGGGCCGGGCTTGTCCGGTAGAACCGGGTGAGATGGGCCGGGTGGGGTCGGCTGGTGCCCCGGCGTCGGTGGGGTGTGTGTGCCCCGGTGCCGGTGCGATAGGCCTGGCCGGTGTGGCCTTGGAGCTGGTGCCCGGGCACCGGTGTGGTGTGCTGGGTTGTGGGTGGATGGGTTTAATGGGGTGAGGCCCCGCACCTGGTGGTGTGGGGCCTCAGCCTGTAATGGTTGTCCGGCGGTGTCCTACTCTCCCACACTCTCTCGGGTGCAGTACCATCGGCGCTGTGGGTCTTAGCTTCCGGGTTCGGAATGGGACCGGGCG